>CAVGNO010000010.1:0-2647 GCA_963630475.1 Blautia faecis
CAGGTAGCGTCTTGAGGACGGGGATGTGAGTGTGGCCATGCGCAAGAATTGTCCCCCGCGGCACAGGCGGGAGGTTGTTTTCATTCCAGTGATGGCCGTGCGTCACAAAAAATCTTGCATTCTCGGTCAGCACTTCGGTGAAATCGGCCATAATCGGGAATTCGAGGAGCATCTGATCTACTTCGCAATCACAATTGCCGCGCACTGCGATGATTTCATGCTTGTGGGCATTGAGCATTTTTGCGACAACCTGCGGATCGTAGATCGGCGGCACGCCATTGCGCGGACCGTGATAGAGCGCATCGCCCAACAGAATGATGCGGTCGTGCGGCAGCTTCTCCGCTTGTGCGAAAAATGCTTCCAATGCCGCAGGGACACCATGAATATCGGAGACAAAAAGCAGTTTCATACCATTATGCGTCGTTTTTAGCTTCATTCCACAGCGCAAGCCATTCATTGATTGTCAGATCGCAGAGCGGCTTTTGAGCATGCTGTTCCATAAATCTGAAACGGCGAATAAATTTATTCGTGGATTGATGCATGAGCTCCTCGGCCTCAAGATGATTCCAGCGGCATAGCTTGACGACTGCGCAAAGCAAATCACCGAGTTCCTCCGCAATTTGCGACTGGTTGCCGCTGGCAATCGCGCTCTTCACTTCCGCGAGTTCCTCATCGACTTTTCCAATGACATCAGCGCTGTCACGCCATTCAAAACCGCTCTTTGCGGCTTTTGAGAGCGCTTTCTGGCACCGCGCAAGGCCCGGCATGGAACGCGGCACGCCGTCAATCGCCGATTTACGAAGTGCTTGAGCGCCACTCTCATGCTTCTTGGAATTCTCCCAGACATTGAGCGCTTCAGACACATCCTCGGCTTTTTTATTTCCGAAGACATGCTCATGACGGCGGATTAATTTATCCGCTTCCTCGCGCGCAACATCCTCGAGAGTGAACTCGTGCGCGTCACTGGCGATTTGGCAATGCAACAGCACTTGCAGGAGCAAATCGCCGAGTTCCTCACGCATCTCCGGAAGATCACGATCTTCAACGGCATCCAAAAATTCGCCCGACTCCTCGACTAGATTCTTTTTGATCGAGTCGTGAGTCTGTGCGCGATCCCACGGGCAGCCGTCCGGAGCACGTAAACGCCGGACGACATTGACTAATCTGGCAATTTCGTCAATTTCCATTGCAGTAGACTAATAGATTGAATCCGGGAAGTAGAATTGCGCGGCATTTTCCGGAGTGATGATGTCTGCCGGAATTGTAATGACTTCGCCATTAATCGGCGTTGCAGAATTCAGCCCGCGAATCGCTTGCTCAACGCCGTGATAAATCATCTTCGGCGGATAAGTGACATTCGCCGGAACCAGCGGATCGCGATCGAGAACCATCTTATTGACGACTTTGCTGCCTGCACCGCCGATGAAGCACTTGATGTCGCTACGCCCGGATTCCTTATAAGCCTTCAGCGCACCGAGCAAAACATCGTCGTCGCCAGTCCAGACTGCATCTATTTTGGGATACTTCTGCAAGTAGCTCTCCATTACTTTGAGCGCTTGTGCGGTATCCCAGTTGGTCGGCTGTGAATCCATGATCTTGATCTTCGGATACTTCGCCATGACTTCGCGGAATGCAGTGACGCGGTCGGTATTGACTGCGCATTGAACGCCTTCCATAATCACGATGTCACCTGCGTAGTTGAGCTGTTTTGCCAGCACTTCTGCACAAGTGCGACCAAAGCCAGGATTGTCCCCGGCAACCGTGATATTTTGTACTGGCTTGGTCAGATTGCGGTCGACGACAACTAGGAAGATGCCGTTGTCACGCACTTGCGAGCAGACATTAGTGAGCGGACCGGGCTCATGGGGCAGCACAACTAGCGCTTTGATGCCAGTCGCCATGAGGCTCTCAATTTGATTGACCTGCTCGGTTGAGTCCTTGGCAGTGACGACTTCGATAACAACGCCGGGATTGGCTTTTTCTAGTTCCGCTTTCGCTTTCTGCGCCCACCACACAATGCCGCCAGTCCAGCCATGATCGGCACTGGGGATGGAGACGCCGATGCGGGTTACGCCATTAGCGTCATCGGTATTGCTCTTACCACAGCTGTTTGCAAGGATGAGGCAGACGACTGCGCACCCGCCCCATAGCAGAGTCTTAAGAATCCAATTCATTGCAATTTTCTCCTATATATTGAATCACTGGTTGTTAATTATCCTCTCTTGCGCTGGATTAGCACGGCAGTGATAATGACAGCGCCTTTGATAAGTCCTTGAAGATTTGGCGCAATACTCCACATAACGAGTACGCTGGAGATGATGCCCAGGATGAGAACGCCAATGAGCGTACCGAAGATTGTGCCTTTTCCACCGGCCATCGATGTGCCGCCGATAATTGCAACTGCAATTGCGTCCAATTCACAGCCATTGCCTGCGGAGCTGGAGGAAACGGATGCCAGTCGTGCAGCTTGCAAGATTGCCGCAACGCCACAGAGCAATCCACAGATGGTATACGAATAGAATTTAACGCGCTGAACCGGAATTGCCGCATATCGCGCAACGCGTTCATTGCCGCCGACTGCGCACAGATGCCGACCGAACCGCGTATTGCGCAACAAAAATGCGCCAAGCGCAGTCATCAGCAAAAA
>CAVGNO010000010.1:2657-17979 GCA_963630475.1 Blautia faecis
AGCAAAAAAAGCCATGTGGATGGCGTTAAGCCGCAAATGCGATTTTCCAATGCGCTGAAAACTGCGTTGCCCGTTCCGATTTGGCCGGCATTGCCAAAATGAAGGATGAGCGAACGAAAAATCGACATTGTGCCCAGAGTTGCAATAAATGGCGGGAGCTTGCCTATCGTCACCAGCGCGCCATTGAGTGCGCCGCCAAGCGTGCCGACAAGCAACGATACGACAATGCCGGCTACGCACCCCAATTGCGGATTGTCGGGGAAGCAATTCACTGTCATTACACCAACACCGCCGGCAAGCGCAAAGAGGCTGCCGACCGAGAGGTCGATTCCGCCCGCAATAATGATTGCGGTCATGCCAATTGCAATGATGCCAGTATATGCATTCTGCCGGAGGATGAGGAGCAGATTCTGCACTTGGCGGAACTGCGCACTGGAGATACAGCAGACGATGAGCAACGCCAGCAATGCCAGCAACGGCCCATTCGCAGAGATGAATTGTCGCAATGAATTGCGATTGACAGATTTTTTGAGCGTTAGCATATTGCGTGAGCGGCGATTAGCCGACATTAGTGGCCAAGTACATAATTTTTGCTTCGGTACGATCGGCGTCGGACAGGATTCCGGCGAGATGCCCTTCGTGCATGACTGCGATGCGCGGACACATTCCGATGACTTCTTCAAGATCGGATGAAATCATGATGCATGCGATGCCCTCATTCAACAAACTGTGAATGAACGCATAGACTTCGCTTTTCGCATTGATGTCGATACCGCGTGTCGGTTCGTCAAAGATGAAGAGCTTCGGCTGCGTGTCCAAACCGCGTGCGATAGCGACTTTTTGCTGATTACCGCCAGACAAGTCGCGAATCGGCGTATCTGCGCTTTGAGTCTTAATCGCAAAGCGTTTGATATACTCGGCTGCGCGTTCGGCAATCTGTCCGCGACTGATGAATGGATGGCAATAACGCGCAAGTGAGACCAGCGTGATATTGTCGGCGACCGAGAAATCGCCGATAAGCCCCGTGCCCTGGCGGTCTTCCGAGAGATAGGAGATGCCGGCAGAAACCGCATCCGCCGGCGATTTGAAATGCTGTTCGATGCCATCAAAGAAGAGCTTCCCTGCATCCAAGCGACGAATGCCATAGATGCATTCTGCGGTCTCAGTGCGGCCTGCGCCCACTAATCCCGCAAAGCCTAAAATCTCGCCTTTGCGCAACGTGAAGGAGACATTGCGGACCGCGCGCCCACTGGAGATATTCTCGACACGCAATAGCTCCGGCGCATCTGCCGCAGGACGATGCAATGGCGGATAGAGCGACGATAGCTCGCGGCCGACCATCAGTTCGGCGAGATTCTGTGCGGTCATGCCCTCGCATGGCGAGTCATGGACCATCACGCCATCGCGCAATACCGCCACGCGGTCGCATAGCTCCAATACTTCATGGAGCTTATGGGATATGAAGAGCAAAGCGGTGCCATTCTCCTTCAATTTCTGCAACACCGTGAACAGCCGCTGCACTTCATCGCGATTTAGCACAGTCGTCGGCTCATCCAGAATCAACAGCCGGCAGTGCTGCGAGAGCGCTTTGGCAATTTCGACAAATTGTTTTTCCGCAACGCCGAGATTGCGAACAATTTCATCAGGAGCGATATTGCAGGAGAGTGTGTTCAGATACTCTTTTGCTTTCTCGCGCATAACATTGCGTTTGATGATGCCGACAGAGTTGGTGATTTCGCGTCCCAAGAAGATATTCTCGGTGACTGTAAGGTCATTCTCCAAGTCAAATTCCTGCGGAATTGTGATAATGCCGTGCGCTTTGGCTGAATGGACATCCTGCTTGTGGACTTGCTGACCGTTGATGCGCAACTCCCCACGCGAAAATTCCGTGAGGCCGTTGAGACATTTGGAAAGCGTGCTTTTCCCCGCGCCATTTTCGCCAATTAAGCCAATGGCCTCTCCCGCATTTATCGCCAGCGACACGCCATGCAATACCTCGACAGTGCCGTAAGCCTTGACGAGGTCGCGAAGTTCAATTAAATGTGGTTTATTTTCACTCATATTAATTCAGGTGCATCACACATGGCACGGAAGGAGTCGCACTGCTCATACAGCTGAGTAAAAGCGCCATCAGCGATGATTTTACCAGCATCCATATAGAGAATGCGATCGCAGTGCTTGAGCGTTGAGAGGCGATGCGCGACCGTCACAGTCGTGATCTTTCCCTTGACCGCATGTAGCGTCGTCTGGCAAATCGCGGATTCAGTTTCGTTGTCCAACGCGGAAGTCGCTTCGTCAAAGAGTAGCATTTGCGGCTGGAGGAAGAATGCACGCGCAATGCCGATGCGCTGCAATTGACCGCCGGAGAGGCAAACGCCATTTTCGCCGACACGCGTATTCAAGCCATCCGGCAATGACGCGATAAATTCATCCAGTTGTGCGTTAGTTGCCGCAGCACGGATGCGCGCAACGATGTCATTGCACTTGCGCTCATCCGCATTATATCCCAGCGCAATATTGGCGGCGATCGTATCATCTATTAGCGCAATCTTCTGCGGGACATAGCCGATGGAATGACGCCACTTGAACAGCAACTCTTCATTCTGCAGCTTGTCATGACTAAAAACAGTCTGTGTGTCAATCGCGATTTCGCCACGAGTGGGCATTTCAATCCCGGCTAAAATGCGCAGAAGCGTACTTTTCCCGCACCCCGTCGCCCCAGCAATGCCAACTGATTCACCCGCGTTGATCTTGAGATTGATGTCGGAAAGCACATCCTTGTTTGCATCGCTGTCGTATTGAAAGAAAATACCTTTGAGCGCGATGGAAAAACGCGCAGCAAACGCCGGAATTCTGTCATTATAGTCAATATCTTCGCGAAGCTGGCCGGACACCGATGTCTGCTGATATGCAAGAGCGCTTGCGTCCAAATCGTCGGCGACTGCAGAGAGTGACGCGCGATGGAAGCGTAATTGCGTTGCGTTCGAGAGCAAATTAATAGCGCTGGTACGCAGACGAAACAACGCGACTGCCAAAAGTGAAATCTGCGTTGCGACTGCGTTGATGTCGCCATTCGTGAGTTGAAATGCGATGTAAGTCACACCAAGCAATGTAAAGAGCGAGACAAATTCCAGATATGGCCAGATAATCTGGATATGCATCACATTTTTGCGGTGTGCATCCGCTGCTTTCTGCACGCTGTTGTGAAAGAGTCCGAGGAAGTAGTTGCGTGTGCCGGAAAGCAACGTCGCTTCCGCAGTCTCCAGCGTTTCTGTCGCATTAATTTGCGCACTAGTACGCCCTTGGAAATTTTCGTTGCTCAAATTGCGCAGTTGCCGTTTGCGGATAAATAAGTAGCTTCCTGCAAATACACCCATCGATACAAGTGCCGTGGCAGTAATCAATGGCATATAATAGCAGAGCAACCCGATAATCGCAAGTGAAATAACTGCATGCTGCACAAATGTCAATGCATTGCCGATATAATCGCTGATCACGTGCTCGCTTTCATTGACGCAACGATTGACTAAATCCGGGCGATTGCGCTTCTGCCGAAATGATGGCGGAGCCGATACGTAATTCTCTAATAATCGTGATGACAGCGCAATGCGGCGATTGGCCAGGATGCGCCATTGCAAATACACGCCAAAACAAGACCATACCAAACGCAGGAGATTCAATGCGAGTACACCAAGCCCCGCAATCACTGCCATTTCCCAGGGGGACGTATAGCCAAAATGCGCGCAAAGTTGCCGCAGCAATATGTATGCTCTGCCACTATGAGCACTGCCGGCACCCGCGCCTTCCATCAAAACCGCAATAAACAACGGCACCGCCATGAGCGCAAGTAGCTCCAGCGCGGAATTGATGACCAGTATAACTGCCAATATCGCCAAGCGCGTCCAGTCACTACCGGTCAAAATTGTACTGAGATCACGGCGGAGAGAGGACATCGCTGGCAATGTAAATTACTGGCTAGACGCATCTTATAGCACAAATCGCTGATAAAATGCGCCTGGCCATAATACAAACTCAAGTCTAGACTAGAATTTCACGACTGTGTCATTGCGCCCCGACTCATAGAGTGCCATAATCATCTTATGCGCAGTCTTGAGCACCTCCTCACCAGTAATCGGCGGTTGCTTGCCGGCGCCAATGCATTCGTAGAAATCAGAGATTTCCTTGAAATGACTTGCGCCCCAATAGGACGGCCCGCCGCCGTAATCAAAGCTGTCTGCCATATTTGGCGCGGCAGAGAACTCACGGCCGTCATTGAGTTTGACTCTGCCACTCTCGGCTTTGATGTACGCAGAGCCATTTTCGCATTCCAACTCAATTTCGACTTCGGAGTCGTGTGAGAAGTAGTTCATTGCCCAGAAGGACGCACGCACGCCATTCTTGAAGACAATCAAGCCGTCTGCGCAGTCCTCGACTTCGATGATGCCCTTGTGGTCGCGGTTTGCCAAGCTGCAATCGACATAATCGATGTCATAGCCAAGGAACCAGCACATCAAATCGATAGTATGAATCGCTTGGTCAATGATTGCGCCGCCGCCCTCTTTGTCCCAAGTGCCCTTCCAATTGCTGGATGTGTAGTACTCCTCATTACGGCACCACGTGACATTGCATTTTGCGGCGAGGACGTTTCCAAGACGACCGCTGTCCAATGCCTGCTTGACCAGCTGCGATCCCGCATTGTAGCGGTTTTGGAAGATGACGCCCAGCTTGTGCTTCGTTTTCTTTGCAGCAGCGACCATCTCCTCGGCCTGCTTCATCGAAATCGCCATCGGCTTCTCGGTGAGTACATCGCATCCCAGCTCCATTGCGCGAATCGCAACCGGTGCATGCAGATAGTGCGGAAGGCAGATATGGACGACGTCCAATTTCTCCTTCTTGATCATCTCTTCGTAGTCAGTGTAAGTCTTCGCACCGCCAATTAATTTGGCGAGACCCTCTGCGCGCTTCGGAACGAGATCGCAGACTGCCTTGACTACCGCATTCTCCTGCGCTTTGGCTGGCATGGCGTGAAAACGGGAAATGCGCCCGCATCCGATAATGCCTACTTTTAACTTCTTCATGGAAAAATTTGAACTAATTCGTTGTTTCTGTACAGAACAAAGAAAGGAAACCGAAAATACGCATAATATAATCCAAACGCACGCGTCAATCTATTTTCCAGCTGATAACAGACACCGCGCAATCTTCTGCGCCGGCCGCTGATAAAAACGCACAATCGCACCCACGAATAATGCTGACAGGATCGTGCCCTCACGTACGCCCTCTAGACGATGACAACATACGAGCGACAAAACAATTGCTAGCGTCACCAGCGAACAGTCAAAGCAAATCTTGACTTTGCCGAAATTGAGACGATATACTTCGGAAATGACGCGTACTAGGCCGTCGCCAGGAACATAGACCAGCTCGGCTAACAGCAATGCAGTGATTCCGGCCGCCATCACCGCTGCACCAAACAGCGTCTCCCCCAAACGCAAAATGTAGAGCTGCGGCGTCCAAAAGCCAGTGACATACATGCCAAGATCAATGAAGAGCCCGAATACCGCGACTGCCGGCAGTTGCAACAGCTGAATCCAGCGATAGCGCTTGCCCAATATGAGCATCTGCAATACCATGAAGGAGATATTGAAAATAACCGTCCAAGTGCCGAATGTAAGTGGGCAAATCTGATTTATCACATACGGTGCACTCGAAATCGCAGTAGTGCCTAATCCGGGACGCGTCCCTAACGCAACGCCCAATCCCATCAGACATAAGCCAATCAACAAACAGATAAAACGCCGAAACAACATCTCTTCTACCGCTGCCGCACAAAACAAAAACAATACAGACACGCAAAAGCCGACAGACCGACCACGCGTGCATTACGCGAGAGCAGCCTGCCGGCTATAAGCCAAAACTAACGGCTATTTGTCGTAAGCGTGACCAGCGGAACCCAGGACGTTCACGACTTTGTGCTCGTAAAGCGCCTTCATGCGGTCACGTGCCGGACCAAGATACTTACGCGGATCAAATTCAGCCGGCTTGTCGTGGAAGACTTTGCGGATGCCGGCAGTCATCGCCAGACGCGAGTCAGAGTCGATGTTGATCTTGCAGACCGCGGACTTGGATGCTTCACGCAACTGCTCTTCCGGGATGCCGACAGCTGCTTCCAAAGCGCCGCCATTTGCATTGATGATATCGACCTCGTCCTGCGGAACCGAGCTGGAACCATGGAGGACAATCGGGAAGCCCGGGAGCTTTTCCTCAACCGCGTGCAGGACGTCGAATGCCAGCGGCGGCGGAACCAGACGGCCAGTCTTCGGATCAACCGTGCACTGCTCCGGCTTGAACTTGTACGCACCGTGAGAAGTACCAATCGAAATTGCCAATGAATCAACACCAGTCTTGCTGACGAAGTCAATGACTTCCTCCGGCTTGGTGTAGTGGGACTCTTCTGCAGCGACTTCGTCCTCAACACCGGCCAGGACACCCAACTCACCCTCGACAGTGACATCATACTGGTGTGCGTAATCGCAGACCTTCTTGGTCAATGCGACATTCTCATCATACGGCAGTGCAGAACCGTCAATCATCACCGAGGAGAAACCGAATTCGATGCAGCTCTTGCACAGCTCGAAGGAATCACCGTGATCCAGATGCAGGCAGATCGGAATTGCACCCTTGCCATTGCTGATTTCCTTGGAGTACTCGACTGCACCCTGTGCCATGTAGCGCAACAAGGTCTGGTTCGCGTAGTTACGTGCGCCCTTGGAAACCTGCAGAATTACCGGTGATTCCTTCTCGGTGCAGGCCTGGATGATCGCCTGAAGCTGCTCCATGTTGTTGAAGTTGAAGGCCGGAATCGCATAGTGACCCTTCATCGCCTTCGCAAACATATCCTTGGTATTAACCAAGCCGAGATCCTTGTAGCTGACTGCCATAGTAGGATTTTCCTGTTTTCAGTTGTTATTTATTGACATCGCTGAAATGCGCTGCCATGTTCATACGATAACGAAACTGCGCATAATATAATGTGCCTGCACTGTAGCGTAGCTTCCGTAAATGTCGTGTTTTGACTGTTTATCCGCTGTTCATTTCGTTAGCGTTAGCGATTTATGGATTAAATTACGTCTCTTTACAAAAAATGCGGTGGCTCACATCGCCAACTCGCTGTAAATAGGCAAATTCCAATCCTTTGTATGACTATGATTAATCGACCGATGAATGTCGCGGTAGTCGGCGCAACCGGCGCCGTCGGCGTCGAAATGCAGAAGACGCTGGAAAAGCGCAATTTCCCTGTCAAAAATCTCCGCTTGCTGGCATCAGCGCGCAGCGCCGGCAAGAAGATGCAATGCATGGGCAAAGAGTGGACTGTCGAAGAACTCACTCCCGATTCCTTCAAAGATATCGATGTCGCACTCTTCTCCGCCGGCGGTCCGATTTCCAAGGAATTTGCACCGTATGCGGTGAAAGCAGGCGCAGTCGTCGTCGATAACTCCAGCGCATTCCGCATGGATCCAACTGTGCCGCTAGTCGTGCCCGAAGTCAATCCCGAGGATGTCGCCAAGCATAATGGCATTATCGCCAATCCGAACTGCACAACAATTATCATGCTCGTCGCAGTCAAGCCGCTTTACGATTTGTCCAAAGTGAAGCGCATCATCGTCTCGACCTATCAGAGTGCATCCGGCGCCGGTGCCAAAGGCATGAATGAACTCTACGAGCAGACCAAAACAGTGCTTGCAGGAGGAAAAGCTGAACCGAAAGTCTTCAAGTGGCCTTATGCATTCAATGTCTTCAGCCATAATACCGATATTGGCGACAACGGTTATAATACCGAAGAGATGAAGATGGTCAATGAGACGCGCAAGATTATGCATGATGTCGAAATCGGCGTCTGCCCGACTTGCGTGCGCGTCCCCGTTCTGCGTAGCCATGCTGAATCGATTGTCATCGAACAGGAACGCAAAGTGACGATTGACGAAGCACTCGCAGCATGGGCAAAAGCACCCGGCCTGAAGATTGTCAATGATGCCGCGAATAACCACTTCCCCATGCCGTGCGAATCCAATGAGCAGTATGATGTGCTGGCTGGCCGCCTGCGCTATGACCTCTCCTCACCGAATGCACTGGCATTCTTCGTGTGCGGCGATCAGCTGCTCAAAGGCGCGGCACTCAACGCAGTCCAGATTGCCGAATTGCTGTAGTAGCTGATGCTTTCACACGAACTCACTGACAAATCACTGACTCCCAAGCCGCTGAAAGCATACTTGGTCGCATTTTTGCATCCCGGCGAAGTGCCGTCCCAGACTCAAGCGCTGTTACACGAGCTGCATGAGCTGGCGCTCACCCAGGGCTTGGAAGTCGTCGGTAGCACTACTGCCAAGATTCGCGAGTATAACCCATCGACGATTCTTGGCAGCGGGAAAGTGCGCGAAATTACCGCTGAAGCGGAACACTTGGGTGCTCAAGTGATTGTCACTGATGATGTATTGACGCCTGCCCAACAGCGTAATTGGGAACACGGCACCAGTTGCGCAGTGATTGACCGCCAGGAAGTAATCCTCGAAATATTCGCAGGCAGAGCGCAAACCCGCGAAGCACGCCTGCAAGTGCAATTGGCACAAGCAAATTATGAATTGCCACGCCTCGTGCGCAAGTGGAAACACCTCGGACGCCAACGCGGCGCAACTGGTGGCCTGGGCGGCCGCGCCGGTGGCGAACAGCAGCTGGAATTGGATTCACGCGTCATTCGTAAACGCATCCAATGGCTGACCGAAGAACTGGCGACTGTCCGCCAACAGCGCGGAGTACAACGCAGCCTGCGCTTGCGCAAACCAGTCCCCGTAATCGCAATTGTCGGCTATACAAATGCCGGCAAGTCATCGCTGCTCAATCGCTTGACAAAATCCGAAGTCCTGGTAGAAAATAAGCTCTTTGCGACACTTGACCCAACTGTGCGACGTCTCGCACTCCCCGGTGGACAGGAAGTACTGCTGGCTGATACAGTCGGCTTTGTCCGCAAGCTGCCGCATCTGCTTATCGAAGCATTCAAATCAACCCTGGAAGAGACTAGCTTGGCTGATTATATCCTGGAAGTGCTGGATGCATCCGATTTGGATTTGGAAGCACAGCATGACACTACATGCGAAGTGCTCACTGAATTGAATGCCGGCGGAAAACCCAGCCTGCTGGTCTTGAACAAATGGGACATCGTCGATGAAGAACGCCGCGAATATCTCATGCGGCATTTCCCCGAAGCACTGCCCGTCTCTGTGCTCAATGGCGATGGATTGGATACGCTGCTGGCACGACTTGCAATCCGCGTCAAAGCGCTTATGCCCGCACGCCAATATGTCATTCCTCACGATAAATATGACGTCCTCGCGCAAATTCGTAAATTATGCTTCATCGAATGCGAGGAGTTTAAGGATGATGGAGTGCATATCACTGCGCGTATCCCGCTAACCCAGACTGAACGCTGGACAGAATGGGAACTGTAGCTCACGAAAAAGACGCAAATAAATGCATGTTTTTTTTTGACCTGCTGATTTGCAATTGCGTAAAAACGTATTATCTTAAGCGCCGTTTCGAGAAAACAATGAAAAGTGGACCCGTAGCTCAATTGGATAGAGCGTCTGGCTACGGACCAGAAGGTTGAGAGTTCGAGTCTCCCCGGGTTCACCAATTTCTATTAGTTATATCATTTTCTGATGGCGAGATAGCTCAGTTGGTAGAGCAACGGACTGAAAATCCGTGTGTCACCGGTCCGACCCCGGTCCTTGCCACCATTCTCTTCAAGCCGTGTGAGTAAATCGCACGGCTTTTTTCGTTTCCTCCGTTATTTTCCCGAAGCTTGCGCTTCGGGCACAGGACAAGTGGCTTGCGCGAAAAGACAGCACCCTCCGTGCGCGTGTATGGGCGTGGGCTTGTCCACGAACAACATTTCCCGAAGCTTGCGCTTCGGGCACAGGACAAGTGGCTTGCGCGAAAAGACAGCACCCTCCGGCCTGGCGTGGGATACCCCCACCTTCTCTGCGTCTTCCTGCCATTAATCTTTATTTTGCATCAGACAATATTTCTGACTCATAGCCACGGCTAAGAAATTCATAAAAATGGGGATAGTTACGATGAAAAGCAATCCAGCGATATAAAACGTGCTGTTAAGTCCGAATGCAAATACTGTCCAGCCGCTAAATACATTGGCAAGCATAATACCACCGTTCAATGCGGTAGAAGAGAAGCCGAAGACAGCACCGCGTTTACGTCTTGGCGTTACTGCTGTTAGCACTTTCTGCAGGATCGGCTGAATAGCTCCTGCGGCAATATACAATAACGTCCTGCTGAACGTAAAGAGCCAAAGTGAAGTTGCAACGCCCTGTAATATCAATGCTATGCCGGAAAGAATCATAATCGGCAAAAGCATTTTTCTCGGAGGCAGTTTATCGGAAAGATAGCCGCCGAAAACACCGGAAAGAATCGCGCCGCCACACACAATGGCACTGATAATACCGGTCCAGTAGGAAGCCATCTTGATACCGCAGATAGCTTCGATTTTCAAAGCTATATAGGGCGACTCATAGTAACGGATGATTCCGGTCAGCAGAAACAATCCGAAGAGCAGCCATACTGCTTTTGTAAATGCAGGCAGCAGTAAATGGGGACCATGTTCCTTTTTCTCATGATGTGCCACGGGTATGGGGACAGTATGTTCATCATGCGTAAAGAGAATGGAGAATCCGGCAACGAAATAAAGGATTCCGCAGAACCAGAACGCAAAGAGATAATTGAAATAGTGTATAATCAGCCCGCCCACCACATTGCCGAGCATCGCACCGCCCCAGATTGCAGTAGTCAGAACACCTTGCGCAAACCCCTGCTTGTCGTTCGGAGTATTCCGTGCAACCATAATCTGCGACGCTGCCGTCGTTCCTGCGCACGCGGCAGAAGCAAAACGCAGAAAGATCAGCCAATGGACATTAGTAACGTATCCCATCATCGGAAACAAGAATGCCGTTACAAATGTTCCGCGCAACAGCATGGGCTTCACGCCAAAACGATCAGACAGTTTTCCCCAAATCGGACAGAATGCCGCGTATGCAAGTGTTCCGAAAAAGTTGAACATGGATACATAAATCGCAAGCGACTCTTTATCCACGATATGCATTTCCTCCTTCATGAAAAGAGGAATGAACGGAATCATGGCGGAAAAACCAGCCATGACCAATAACTGTGAAAACCAAAGCATTACAAGATTGATTTTCCAGTTTACTTTTGAAGTTCCCATTTTTTTGTTATTGTGCGAAATTTTGTTGCAACGAGAACTATTCTTTCCGTATTTTTACTTTGCAATCAGCCATGCCTCGGCTTTAGCGCAGCATACACTCATTGCGAGGAGGTAGGCCAAACCAGACCATCGTTCGGTTTTGCGTTGTGCAGCGCATTCAAGCACTTTTTCCGGGCTCGACTGTTCGCCGGGCTCGGCGATGAGGAAGAATCGTGTTTTTGCGCGTGTGATGCCGGTATAGAGCAATTCGCGTGAGAGAATCGGTCCGTCGTGGTCGGGGAGCACCATGAGGACATTCGGGTAATCCGACCCCTGGGATTTATGGATTGTCATTGCGAATGCGCATTCATGCACAGGCAATTGCACGGGTGTGAATTTCCGCATGATGTTATTTTCGCCACGGAAATAGACTTTCCCATCGAAGCATACGCCGACATCGCCATTATTAAGTGCGGTATCCGGGTCATTTTCGAGAATCATCACCGGCATGCCATCGGGATAGTCCTCTTGTTTTATCTTGAGGAGGTCGCACATTGTGAGATTCAAGTTAATGACGCCATATTTTCCCGCGCGCACAGCGCAGAGGATCTTGAATTTGTCGCTTAATTCGAATGCTTCTTCAGGTGAATGGAATTTCTTGTTTGCGGAGAATGCGATGCCGCATTCATGCATCACGTGGGCAATTGCGTCTTCTAGTCCGCCCTTGGAGAGTGGGATGCGCTTAAAGACGCCATTTTCCTGTTCAGCACCATTGATCAGCAACGCGTAATCAGGCACTTCGTCAGGCGTCACGAGCGCGCGTGCAAAATTGCAGAGGTTTGCATTGTTTTTCGAGCGGTGGTTTTCGACAAGCGTGCACAGTTGAGTCGGCGCGCATGTCGGCAAGAATTCGCAGATTTCGCCAAAGACGACACCGGATTCCACGGATGCAAGCTGATTTTTATCGCCGATCAGAATCAGATGCGCGTTTTCCGGCAATGCATCAAGTAATTGCGCGAAGAGCTTGAGCGATGTCATTGAGCACTCATCGACAATTACTAGGTCAGCGGAGAGCGGCAAATCGCGGTTATATCTCGCCAGGCCGGTCTCGGGATTTATCTCGAGCATGCGATTCAGCGTCCGCGCAGTCAAGTCGGCAAGTGCAGCGCGCGTTGTGTCATCCAGCCCTGTCAGCGAGTTGTTAAGTTCGTTGGTGATGGCCTCCTTCATGCGTGCTGCGGCTTTGCCGGTCGGTGCGGCCAGCATTACGCGCCAATCCGGATGCGCACTTAATTGCAGCGCAAGAATCACGGTCATCACCGTCGTCTTACCAGTGCCGGGGCCGCCAGTGAGCACAAAAAATGGCGATGCGAGCGCTTGTAGCACTGCTTGCATTTGACGATTGTTCTTATAATCGGCATTGGCAAAATGCCGGCACGCCGCACGCAGTTGTGTCAGCTGCGCTTTAGTCGGCTTAACCGCGTTTGGCGCAAACATTGCGTATGCGCTGATGTGCTCGGCAATGCGTGCTTCATATTGGCGATAGCGGGATAAATAGAGCAGATCATCACATAGAATCAACGGCGTCTTTGCTTCGTCATCAAATCCGATGACGGATGGGAATTGCTCGAAAAGCGCGCGCAATTCATCCGCAGTGGGGAAATTCGGGAGCGCGCGCTGTTTCTGTTCGCACCATTGCGAAAGCGCCAAGCAGCTATGGCTCCGGCGTACGCATGCCAGCACGCTCGCCGTAACCAGTTCGAGCATTCCGCGCGCTTCCTGTGTTGTCGCTTGCATTTCTGCGCAGTGGCGGATTAGCATCGATGCGAAATGCCAATCGATAGAAGCGAAATCGCCACTATTGCGCAATTCTTCAATTTCATTGCTATTCAGCATCAGCGCGTCCTCCTCCCCAAAATACGATAGAGCTGTTCGATCAGCGGCCATTGCGGCCGTGCAGTGAAATATCCGCGGCCGGGATGATCGTGTGCGACGCCGCGCAGGAAGACATAGCAACATCCACCGAAGAGCCGTTCGTACGCATCTTCATCCCAGACGAAACCGCGATTAACGCTGGCATACCACTGCATGAATGCAACAGTATAAATCAGATATTGCAGCGTATAGAAATGCTCGTCCATTTCAGTTGCGAGCATGCAATCCGGCGAGCCGGGGTCGAAGCGTTCCAGCGATGGCGTTTCGCCATATTTGCACAGCGCATTTGTCTTCCAATCGACTATCCAGAATTTATCCTGCGCGCGGAAGATGAGGTCGATATCGCCGACGAGCGTGAAATCGCGATACGTGACTGATTCCTCGGCATTGTCCGGCGTAGCGGAAGCATTTGCGGCAAACCATCCGTCCGGCATCGCGATTGCGTATTCGGCAAGCAGTTTCCGGACTGCAGGGCAGTCGATGCCATCACCACCACCGAGGCTGAACTTGAAATTGAGCTCGTGGCGGCGCTGCGATGGCGACACATCGCGCAAGCAGATTGACGTACCTGGTAGCGGATTATCCATCACGCCGCGCACAACCACAAACGCGGCATCAAGCATTGCGCTGCAAAGTGCATCATCATCCTTCGGTAATTGATGATAGCGCGTGAGCTCATCGCGCAACCAATTGCGCAATTCTTCATCGTCTTCCTGCTGATAATCGAGCTCCTCGAAGAGTTTGTGCCAGACTTTACCCGCTGCTGCGCCGCGCGAAAACCGGAAGATTGCGGAGCGCTCTTCCGGCACCGCATCCACGGATGACACGCCGGATTCATCGGAATAGCCGGCAACGGACGGCACAACCGGCGGTTGCGTATCATCATCGCTTTGCATTGCCGCATGCGTTGCGTCTGGCACCGCCGCGCTATCGGAAGCAGATGCGAGCTTACGTGCTTTAGACAGTGATGTGTAGCTGCAAGTCTGCCATCCGCGCGGACAATGCGCATCAAAGCGTTCATACGGCGTCACGGCTGGCTGCGTCTTTTCTGCGCTCGCATCACCCGTGACAGGAGGCATCTCGCATCCCCACACTGGCACGGCTTTTGACGGCAATTGCGGCTGAATTTCTTCTTCGTCAAACAAATTCTCCAATCCGCCAATCAGCCGGAACATATAGCGTGCGCGCGTGATTGCGACATAGAGGAGACGGCGTCTTTCGGCTTGTGCTTCGCGGTCGCAGCTTTCCTGCACGGCATCTGCGGCGGTGTCAATCACCAACTTGCGCCGGCCTTTGCCATCATGATAGCGCTTATTTTTAGGGACATTTCCGCCACAGTATTTCCCGATGCGCGGCAGGAAGACGATCGGGAATTGCAAGCCCTTGCTCTTATGGATAGTCATAATCGTGACCGCGTCATCTTGAGTGCGAATGCGTATCCGCATCAATTTATCTTCCAGCTCATCCTCGCCGGCATTTTCGTCATTTTTATTTTCATAGCCGTGGATAGCGTCACGCAGCCACGCGATGATTTCAGCGATACCATAGCGTTCGGTGATAGCGATATAATGGAGCGCTTCGCCGAGCTGCTTCCAGATAGCCAGATCATTTTCGCTCGGATGTCCGACCATCAATTGCGCGATTGTTCGCTCTGCAGTCTGCTCATCCGCACTTTCGCCTAATAAATCACGCAATGACAGCCGCATGAAGCGGTTATACATCTGCAGAAATGTCGTCTCTTCCCATTGCTGGCGCAGATCCGTGAGGATTGATTGCACTGCGCCGGCATCCTCATCGTGGAAACGCTTCAGCGTATCCATGTCAAAATTGAAGAGCGGCAATGCGAGCAGCGCCATCACTCTCTCGCGGCGATTCGGCTCCTCGATTGCATCGAGGATGGTGAGCAGCTGTTTGGCTTCAGGGCGCTCAAACAATCCGCTTGCGCCATGCAGACAGCAATTGACGCCGCGCTTGAGCAGCTCCTGTTCAAGCTTACTGCCGGTCTTGTTATTTCGCACCAGCACCGCAATATGACCAGCAGTCAATGGCGTCCCCGCGACGAAGATGTGCGAACGTTGCGCAAGGAGCTGGCAAATCTCCGTAACCGTCGCTTCGATTGCG
>CAVGNO010000010.1:17989-19446 GCA_963630475.1 Blautia faecis
TAGCGGCTTCATCCGGATTCTTCGTATTGAAGAAATCGACTCCAGTGCTGCCAAAGAACTGATTCATCGCCGCAATATATGCCGTGGACGACCGGAAATTCTGCGTCAGCGTATGCAGATGCTCTTCATTCGCGTCTGCGACATCATCGCGCGCGGTGCTATAGGAATAGATGTCGCCGCCGCGGAAGCTATAGATGGCCTGCTTCGGATCGCCGATCATGAAGAATGAATGCGCTGGCGAATCGCCGAAGATGCGCTTGAAGACCGCGTATTGCCCTGCGTTGGTATCCTGGAATTCATCCACGATTGCACAATTATAACGCTTGCGCACGACTTCACAAAGCGGGCTGTCCGGAGTATCCAGCGCATGCTGCATCTGCGTAAGGCTATCGCTGTACGTGATGACGCCATTGGCATCCTTGAGTTTCTGCACTGCATTGCATACTTCGCGCACTGCTTGCGCAGTCACGACACGCTTGAATTTATTCAGCGCGTCATTGCAAAGGAGTTTTTCGACAACGTCTTTCGGCGGATTGCATTTAGATCCAGACGCAAACCACTTTTCGCCCCCGAGAGAAAATTGCAGCCATGATTCGTCGATTTTTCTTTTCACACGCCAGGGCTGTGTCTGCATCCCCCCAGTGCTATTCATCACAATGCCGAGCGCTTCCGAAAGGTATTCCTGCAATGCGGCGACTTGACTACACCACAATTCGCGGTGTTCGTTCGATGGCACTTCGAGGCTGCCGCATTTGAAGATGATGGCCGCATTTATGCATTTTTTGATAAATTCCTGGTAGCATGCTTGCGCGGCATTCGTGCAGTCTTCTTCCAGTGTAACATTGTCGTCACCGTCATTACCAAAGTCACATATCGCATAAGTGTCATTAAGCGCGGCTTTGCACGCATCAAAGAGCGAGTCTGCTTTGATATTGCAATAACCGTAAGCGAATTGCCGGAAGAAGAACGCATCTTCAGCACTGTCGCCACGCACAAAGAAGACGCGCCGCACAAAGTCATTGACCGCAGTCCTGATCAGTGCGCTCACATCGGGGCAAATCGCGATATTATAGCGGCGGTTGCTCTCAAATGCATTTTCGTTCAGCATCCGGATGCAGAATGCATCAATTGTATATATCGCAGCGCTATCGATATCGCGCAATGCAATCGTGAGCAGCTCCAGCGCTTGCGACGCATCCATATCCTTCACGAGACGCGCAGCGCGGCTGTCCGCATCCAGCTTTCCCACTCGCAGTGCGTCGATCACTTCAATGAGCACGCCGCGAATGCGTTCCCGCAACTCCGCTGTCGCATTGCGCGTGAATGTGACGACAAGGATGCGGTCAATCGGCGTACCTGCCAGCACCATCCGCGCAACTAGGATCTGGATATTGTAAGTCTTGCCAGTACCTGCGCCAGCTTCGACAATATGATTACCGGACAACGAGCATGTATAT
>CAVGNO010000010.1:19456-22147 GCA_963630475.1 Blautia faecis
AATGGCTGCATATCCCTGCTTATTTCGTACATTTCGTGAATAAAAAAGTCACCAAAAGCGAATTGACCAATGGTAACCGCGTTTGAGTAGCGCGGCTATCCAGCGGTGCTTACGCTTACCGTATGTAGTAATTGTCGGCATCAACAACTCCTGACCGAATGAGCTCGCTAACAGTTGTGTGAGCAATTCACGCTTCTGTTCACCGCCGAATTTACGTATCATCCAGAGATACTCGCAGCACTTCCGGAGTAACAAGCGTTTCTCGCCAACCGGCAAGCGTTGCGAAAGCTGTTCCAGCAACCGCTGTAAATTCTCGAGGCGTTTGATGACTGCAGTGCGCTTGCTCAATGACGCAGTTACACCGACATAGTAGTCGTAGCCATCAAATTCAGGCAAGACGACAATGACACTGGAGGCTATCGCGGCTGAATTGGAGAAGAGAGTATCCTCGCCAAAGCATAAATCTGAACAAAACGACAAGTCGTGCGATAGAATAAATTGACGCCGGAAGATTTTTGCGCAACTGGAATCAAATAATTCGCTGTATGTGGCATTGCGGATATAGTCGTCACCACTGAAGACGACAGAACACGTTTCTGCGTCACTGATGGAAGCCGGCGCGTTTTTCGTCGTATCGCGCACTCGGCACATCCGGCATACGACACAATCCGCATTATGCTTCGCAACAGCCGAGTACATCAATTCGGCAAAATGCGGATGCAATGCGTCATCCGCATCCAGAAATGCGATATACTGCCCACGCGCAATGCGAATCGCGCGATTACGCGTCGCCGAGACACCAAGATTGCGCTCATTCTTCAGCAACACGCATTCCAATGATGAATGCGCTTGCGATGCAGAAACAAAATTTTCTACTTCGGCGACAGATGCGTCCGAAGATGCGTCATCGACAACTATCAGCTCGAGTTTCCCCGGCGCATTTTGCTGCTGCGCTACTGAAGACAGCGTCGCACGAATCGTCCCTGCGGCATTATAGCACGGCACAATTATCGAAATTGCAAATTCATCATCCTGCGGCATATCGCAATTTTCCCCGGCAGACTATCGAGCGCGTTCAGGCATCGCGCGCGGAGGCGCCGGAGGATTATTCATCGGCTTTGCCGGCGCGGGCTTGACAACTGGTCTGGGCGCGGGCTTGTGCGGAGCAGGCGCCGGTTTGTGAGCAGGTGTGACGATGACGGGACGAGCTGGCGGCGGATTGCCACCGTGGTGATGATGTCCACCATCGCGGACAACACATCCTGTCATGACTAACAATGCCAGTGCGGCAATAAAACTTAACAGCGCTTTCATTAGCTTCCTCTCCTATTATGTTTATAGTTGTGAAATCGTGCTATTCGTGCGTTACGGCGGAAATATAAGCCGTGAACAGCTGACGCGACTAAAAACAATAACGGATAACAGCGCTTTTAGCCCCTGTTATCCGTTATTATGCTCTGCCTCTCATAAAACAGCAATCCCGACCGCAGGAGACTGATGCCCCATGCTGGCCGGGATTGTCTTGTCAGTAACGACTCATGGATGCTTAATTAATGTCGTCAGGCATGTCATAAGCGCCGGTGTTCTGGTCACCGAATGTGTCGTTGCTGTTATTGAGTTCATCACCGAACTCGCCAGTGTACGGCTTTTCCTCCTCGACGTTGTTGTCGAGTGCGGCCAAGTATGAACCACTGTCGGTAATCTCGACCTCCTGACCATTCTCATCCAGCGTCACCAAGCGCGGATTACGGACTTTGTAGTAGCCAGTACCTGCCGGGATAAGATGACCCATGATGACATTTTCCTTGAAGCCATGGAGGAAGTCGGTGCTGCCATGCGTTGCGGCATCGGTGAGGATACGCGGAGTATCCTGGAAGGACGCTGCGGAGATGAACGATTCGCAAGTCAAGCACGCTTTGGTGATACCCTGAATCATCGGCTCACCCTGCGCCGGCTCGCGGCCATTGGCCACTGCCTTCGCATTGGTTTCGTCGAAGACACGCTTATCAACAGCTTCGCCATTGAGGAATGTCGTGCCCTTCGCATCCTTGATCTTGTACTTGCGCATCATCTGGCGCACGATGATCTCGATATGCTTGTCATTGATCGTAACACCCTGTGACTGATAGACCTTCTGGACGGAGTCCACCAAGTAGTGCTGCGCTTTCTCCGGGCCGCAGATATGCAGGATGTCTTCCAGCACCGGCACACCATCCGTCAGAGAATCGCCACGATTGACAATCGTACCCTCATTGACAATGACGTGCTTGGAAGTCGGGATGCTGACTTCGATCGCGCTGACTTCGTCATTCTTGAGCTTCTCCTTCAGGCGCTGCGCAACGGCATTCATATCGCTATCGACATTGATGCCTTCGAACCAGTCCTCGCTGACTTGCTCGCAATCAACCAGCAATAGCGTGTTCTTCTTGTTCTTGCCTTTGGCGAAAGTGACATACGCATCGCAAGGCGACAGCACCGCGGATTCGCGCGGACGACGTGCATCGAAGAGCTCAGCGACACGCGGCAGACCAGTCGTGATATCGTTAGTCTTCTCCTGCTTGTGAGGAATCTGTGCGATGATATCACCGGCATCGATCTTCTGGCCGTCCTTGACCATAATCTTCGTACCGACAACACCGACCGACTCTTCGACCAGCGGTGAATCGCCACGCTCGATGCTGTCGCGCTTCT
>CAVGNO010000010.1:22157-25044 GCA_963630475.1 Blautia faecis
TTCTTCTCCATGATCGCCAGTGCCGGATGGACATTTTCACCGTGTTCGACGACGGTGACTTCCTGGCTGTCAGATCCGCTGCCCTTGGTGATGGTGATCGTACCATTAGTACCCGCGACCAGCTGCTTATACGCGATATAACCGGCTTGTTTAGCGATGATCGGGTCATTGAACGGGTCGATTTCAGCCAGGACTGCGCCAGGTGAAACCAGCTCGTTGTCTTCCAGCTTTAAGCGCGCACCATACGGGATGCGGATGGACGCCAAGTCATCATCGCTCATGATCGGCTCGCCCTTCTTATTGAAGATGGCAGCGACGAGTTTGTATTTTGCATCACCGCGTGATGTACAAGTACGCGTGATTTCACCCTTCGCTTTGCCGCCCGTCGTCACTTCGATACCATCATTGATGATGAAGCACTTGTTTTCGCGGTCGAGCAGCGCTTTGCGCTCATCAGCCAGCTTCTTTTCCGGCCACTTCTTGCGCGTTGCAGTCTCTTCGAGTTCATCCAGCTTCTTCTGCAATTCGCGTGAGTAGTGATCCCAGGATGCTTTGATTTCCTTTTCAGCCGAACCGCCAGATGCAGTACCGCCGCTGTGGAATGTACGCAGAGTCAGCTGAGTACCCGGCTCACCGATGGATTGCGCTGCAATGATACCCAGCGCATCGCCTTCCATCGGCATCTCACCCGTCGCCAGATGACGACCATAGCACTTGGCGCAAATGCCACGCGGCGCAGTACAAGTCAATGCCGAGCGGATACGCACTTTCGTGATGCCGGCTTCGACAATCTGCTTGGCTTTCGCAACGGTGATCTCCTCGCCATTGGCGACAATCAGATTCATGTCGTCATCAAAGACATCGGCAGCTGCAAAACGGCCGGCAATACGCTCATCCAGCGTCAGCTTGTTGTCGCCAGCAGTGATGCCCTCGACTTCGATGCCTTCGGATGAACCGCAGTCTTCCATTGTGCAAATGACGTCATGAGCGACATCGACCAGACGGCGAGTCATATAACCGGCGTCTGCAGTCTTCAACGCGGTATCGGCCATACCTTTACGGGAACCGTGGGTTGAGTTGAAGTACTCCAGACCAGTCAAGCCCTCGCGGAAGTTATGCAGAATCGGCGTTTCCAGAACGTTACCTGACGTATCAGCCATCAGACCGCGCATACCGCCAAGCTGACCGACCTGGTCTGCCGAACCACGCGCTCCGGACTCAAGCATCGCGCCGACTGGGTTGATTTCCGCACGGCCGCGGTTTTCCGCCAAGACGCCCTTGAGCTCATCCTTGAGCTTGTCACGGACTTCAGTCCACATATTGATGCTACGCTGACGGCGCTCGCCCTCGGTGATCTTACCCATGTCCTTCTCGCTAGCGTCGTGCTTGAGGCGCTCATTGGCGTCATCGATAAGCTGCTGCTTGTTCGCCGGCACCAACATATCGTCGATAGAGATGGAGAAACCAGCGCGAGTTGCCCAGTAGTAACCGAGGTTTTTGACGGTATCCAGCAGTGGAATCATCGCAGCGCGGCCGCAATTCTCATAGCACTGCTTAATCATCTTCTGGATGTCCTTCTTGAGGGTCTTGTCATTCCAGAAGCCCAGTTCAGCCGGCCAGATTTCGTGGAAGATGCAACGTCCGGCAGTCGTGACAATGTACTTGTCAGTGCGGTTGCCCCAGACCATCTTGGCATCCTCGGCCTTGATTGCCGCTTGCTCATCCTTCGGGAGCGCAGCAATGCGCGCGATCTCTTCGGGGCTGCGGTAGTACGGGTTCTTGAAGTAGATGAAGTCGTGGATGTGCAACTGCGCAGCATTGCGGCCGCGCACGCCATTGACGACTTTGCCCGGAATCTCCGTCTCCATTGCACGCAGGACTTCCTTGTAGTCATCAAAACGGAAATCCATCGGCAACTTCGCCCACTCTTCCTCAAATTTTGCTTTGGAAATCTTCTTTGCTTCCCAATCGGCAATCAGCTTCTCCTTGGCCGTGCGGATCTCTTCAAAATGCTTGCGGCGATGCGCATCCTCATAGCACAAGTAGTAGATACCCAGAACCATGTCCTGGGAAGGAACTGTCAGCGGCTTACCGCTGGCCGGGCTGAAGACGTTGTTCTGCGCAAGCATGATCAGCTTGGCTTCCATCTGCGCTTCATTGGAGAGCGGCACGTGGACTGCCATCTGGTCACCATCGAAGTCGGCGTTGAATGCCGCACAGACCAGCGGATGCAAGCGAATCGCCTGGCCGTCAATCAGAATCGGATCGAATGCCTGGATGGAGATACGGTGCAACGTCGGCGCACGGTTCAGCATAATCGGGTGGCCGGTCACAACGCCGTCCAGCAGCTGCCACACTTCATCGCGTCCCTCGGTAATCCACTGGCGCGCTTTACGCGTCGAATGCACGTAGTTGTTTTCCATCAAGCGGCGCATGATGAACGGCTCAAAGAGCTTGAGCGCCATCTCCTTCGGCAAGCCGCACTGATTGATATTCAATTCCGGTCCGACGACGATGACTGAACGGCCGGAGTAGTCGACACGCTTACCCAGCAAGTTCTGACGGAAGCGGCCCTGCTTGCCCTTCAGCATATCCGTCAAGCTCTTCAGCGCACGGTTGCCGGAACCGGTGACCGCACGGCCATGGCGGCCGTTGTTCATCAATGCATCGACGGCTTCCTGGAGCATGCGCTTCTCGTTGCGGATGATGACTTCCGGAGTCGGAATGGTCAGCAGATTCTTCAAACGGTTATTGCGGTTGATGACGCGGCGATAGAGGTCATTCAAATCGCTATTAGCATAACGACCGCTCGGCAGCGGCACCAACGGGCGCAGCTCCGGCGGAATGACCGGCAGGACATGCAGAATCATCCAGCACGGATCCATGT
>CAVGNO010000011.1:0-1995 GCA_963630475.1 Blautia faecis
CGACACCGCGCTTCTCCAGCTTCGCGGTTGCAGTCGGCAGCACACCGTCAATCGACATTGCGGAAACCGGAATCTTGTCGCCTTCCAGCTTCATGGACGGCAGCAGAATCGACTTCGCGAATGCATCCAGATCTTCGTCATTGATGAACTTCGCGGGCTCGACGTGCGGCACGCCATCCAGAGAAGCCGGAACCGGAATTTCCTGCAATGCGGCAACAGTGTTGTCCACGCACGCCCAGTTCTTCTCGACGATGTCCATACCCTTGAGCTCGAAACGCTTCTTGATGGAGTCCTTCAGCATCTGGATTGCCTTGTCAGCCGGCAAGACTTGTGAGATGTGGAAGAATGCAGTCTGCATGACTGAATTGATGCGCTTGCCGAGGCCGGCTGCGCTAGAAATCTTCAGCGCGTTGATGTTATAGAACTTGATGTGGCGCTTGATGATGATTTCCTGCATCTTGCGGGTCAGCTTGCCGAAGACTTCCTCGTTGCTGAACTCGGAGTTCAGCAGGAATGTGCCGCCTTCCTTGATGCCGTCCAGAATATCATAGCGGTCGATGTATGCCGGGCAGTGCAATGCGACGAAATTCGGCTTATTGACCAGATACGGAGTCGTAATCGGGCTCTTGCCGAAGCGCAAGTGCGAAACAGTGACACCGCCGGACTTCTTGGAATCGTAGAAGAAGTAGCCCTGTGCGTAAGTACCCTCGGTCGCACCAATCATCTTGATGGAGTCCTTATTGGCGCCGACAGTACCATCGGAGCCCAAGCCCCAGAATGTGCAGCTGATCGTGCCTTCGGCTTCGCAATCCAGCTCCGGACCAACCGGCAAGCTCTTGTGGGTCACATCGTCGTTGATACCGACGGTGAAGCCGTGGAATGCCGCGCCATCCAAGTGGTCGAAGACCGCTTTCACCATCGCCGGCGTGAATTCCTTGGAAGCCAGACCATAGCGGCCGCCGATAATCATGCAATCTGCAAACTCGGTGCCCTTGACGGCATTGACGACTTCCTTGAAGAGCGGTTCGCCAGCAGTGCCAGGTTCCTTCGTACGATCCAGGACCGCGATCTTCTTGACACTCTTCGGCAACGCAGCGCAGAACGCTTTGGTGTCAAACGGATTGAAGAGGTGGACATTGACCATGCCCAATTTAGCACCGTTGGCATTGAGGTGATTGACTGCCAGTGCGACAGTTTCGGCACCGGAGCCCATCACGACAATTACTTTCTCCGCATCGGCAGCGCCGGTGTAGTCGAAGAGGTGATATTGACGACCAGTGACTTCTGCCATCTTGTCCATGTACTTCTGGACAATTGCCGGCAGTGCGGCATATTGCGCGTTGGTTGTCTCACGGCCCTGGAAATAGACATCGGAGTTCTGAGCGGCGACGTGCAAGCACGGCTTCTCCGGGCGCAGTGCGCGTTCACGGAAACGCTCGACATATTTCATATCAACCAAGCTACGCAGAGTATCATAGTCGATCTGCTTTACTTTCTGGATTTCGTGAGAAGTACGGAAGCCATCGAAGAAATGCAGGAAAGGAATAGATGCTTCGAGAGTAGAGAGGTGAGCGACTGCAGCCAGATCCAGCACTTCCTGGACACCGCTGGAAGCCAGCATTGCGAAACCGGTTGCACGGCATGCCATCACGTCCTGGTGGTCACCGAAGATGGCCAGGGACTGCGCAGCCAGAGTACGTGCGGAGACATGGAAGACAGTCGGCCACATTTCACCGGCGATCTTGTACATGTTCGGGATCATCAGCAACAATCCCTGTGATGCAGTGTAGGTGGTAGTCAGCGCACCGGCGACCAATGAACCATGGACTGCACCGGCAGCGCCGGCTTCAGATTCCATTTCGACCACATTCAGCGGGCGGCCGAACATGTTCTTTTTGCCTTTTGCGGCCCACTCGTCAGCGTGCTCACCCATTACTGACGACGGGGTGATAGGATAGATGGCGGCCACTTCGCTGAATGCATACGCGATATAGC
>CAVGNO010000011.1:2020-9669 GCA_963630475.1 Blautia faecis
ACGGTTTTAGCGCAATAAATACGCGAAAAAAAGACAGTCGCTAATATATGCCATCCGCTACGTTTTATTCGCAGGAAGGCAAAAAATAGTTCTTCTTCAGCTCTCATTTCCGTTCGACCATGAACAACGCATGTTCGGAGATGAGGTTGTGTTCGGGGCGGTATTCAATCACATCGCCATTGGAAAGCGCCCACGCATGGATGATATGCACACCGGCATTTTCGGTCCAATCGACAAAGTCGTTAATACTGCAGAGGTGGATATTCTGGGTATTATACCAAGTACTCGGCAAATTTGCCGTGACCGGCATACGCCCGCCCAAGCTAAACGCGAGGCGAATCTGCCAATGCGCAAAATTCGGAAAGGAGACGAATGCACGGCGCGCAACACGCAGTAGCTGATTGAGGATATAGAGCGGATTCTGAAGTGTCTGCACAGTATTTTGCAGCACTGCATAATCATAGCTCAAATCCGGAAATTCACCGATAGCAGTCTCGGCATTGCCATGATAAGTCGGGATTCCGCGTTCAATGCACCGGATGACATTTTCCTGCGAGATTTCGATGCCCTGCACTTGTGAGCGGCATTTTTCCGCCAAGCGCGCAAGCAACTCGCCTTGTCCGCAGCCAATATCGAGGACAGACGAGTGGGGTTCGACCATGCTCTCAATCAATGCATCCTGCCAATATTGTGATTTTGGCGGGCAGAAGGCTTCTTCGCCGCGATCGAGCGCATCTCGCACGCACTGCTTGAATGTCTCGAAATCGCAATCTTGCGTACGCACACCCAGCTTCGCCAGGAACTTTTCAAATTCTTCCTTGTTGAATTCCATATTTCTACCCCCGTTCTCTATTTTATTTTGACAAACGTCACTCCGCCGCCACCGGCATCGCGCTGATCTACGCCGATGCGGAAGGACTTGATAAAACGCTGTTTGAGTAGCCATTGGCGGATGCCTTCGCGCAAACGACCACTGCCGAAGCCATGGACAATGCGCACTTCGTCCAATCCCGCCAGCACGCAATCATTCAGATATGCCTCGATACGCATCAACGCGTCTTCGACATGCAGTCCGATGACATTGAGTTCATGACAAGTCTGACCGGTGAAACGCGGCGCATTCACTACAATGCGGATCTGGTGATCCTCGGGCGTATCCGGCTGTTGCGGCGGAAACAGCTCGCTGCTTTTCATCGTGAAATTCATCCCATTCACTTCGACGACGACTTTTTTCCCGTGTTCATCCGCAGAGACGATGCGGCCATGCGCATTGAGCCGCTCAACCCAGATCTTTTTCCCGACAGTAAGTTGCGGGAGCGCAAGCGGCTTGACGACCGGCTTTGCGGCAGTCTGATTCAACCCGACTTCGATATTGTGCTGATGTGCAGCAATTGTATCGCGCGCTTTGGCGACTTCCTTGTCGATTGCGGCTTTTACGCCCTTCTGCTTTGCGGCTTCGACAATCGACCGCACAGTATTTTCCAATTCGCGCCGTGTGTTTGCGACCATCGTCTCGGCCTGGCTGTATGCGTCATTGAGCTTTTGTTTGCGCTCGCGTTTCAAATCCGCGAGTTGCTTTTTCAATTCATCGCGCTGCGCTTCGACTTCGCGTTTCGCTTTTTCGGCGTCGGCATTCCGGCTTGCCAATTGCCGCTGTTGCTGATCCATACGCGCGAGAAGCGATTCAAGATTCACTTCCTGGCCACTCATAAAGCCCTCGGCCGCTTTGAGGATGCTTGGTGGTAGCCCCAGCCGCCGTGCAATCAGCAGCGCATGGCTAGCGCCGGGACGGCCAATATCGAGGATATACTCCGGCTGAAGACTGCTTGCATTAAAACGCACGGACGCATTCACCATCCCAGGCTTGTCATGAATAAAATTTTTCACCATGCCGAGGTGCGTTGTCAGCAGTGTCAATGCTTTGCGATGCGACAATTCATCGAGGAGCGCGCACGCTAGCGCACCGCCTTCCTGCGGATCGGTTCCAGAGCCGAGTTCATCGAGGAGAATTAGCGAACGTCCGTTGCGGCTCTCCTGCAAGATATTCGCAATTGTCGCGATATGACCGGAAAACGTCGAGAGATTCTCTGACAGCGATTGCGCATCGCCAATATCAGCGAAGACATTATCAAATATTTCAAAGAGCGACTCCGGTCCGACAGGCACGGGCAGACCACTTTGCGCCGCCAATACCAGAAGCCCGGTTGTCTTCAGAATAACAGTCTTTCCGCCAGTATTTGAGCCGGTGACCGCAAGAGTCCTGGTGCCATCCGGTAAATTTAATTCGAGCGGAATGAGTTTTCGCGATGCGTCATTGCGGAATTGCGCTGCAAGCAACGGATGGCGCGCATTGCGCAGACGCAGGAAACCGCCGAAGGATGGCAATACGCAGCTGTAATCGGAAGCCCAACGCGCAATTGCAGCGGCGGCATCCAGTTGCGCTAAATAACGCTGATTCTCCGCCAATGCCGGAGCGCACTCCCGAACCAGCGCAGAGAGATGCGCAAGAATGCGGCGTATTTCAATGCGCTCATCTGCCGCAAGTTCTGACAGCTCATTGCCCAATCCTAAGGTCGTGCCCGGCTCAATAAAGAGCGTCTGACCACTTGACGAGACATCGTGCACCAATCCGGGCAGATTGCCGCGAAAATCACGCTTCACCGGCACGACATAGCGGCCATTGCGTTGTGTCACAAAGCGATCCTGCAATGTATCGCCGAGCGCTTGGCTGTGAATCAATCCATCCAGCGCGCGCTGCAAACGCCGCTCCGTCTCCGCACGCCGCCGGCGGATTGTCCGCAGCTGTTCGGATGCGCTATCCAGAATTGAGCCATCGCCATCGATTGAGCGCAATAACTCAATACGCAACTGGTCACAGCCGTCGATATGAGCAAGCAACTTCGACAGTGCCGGATACTCCGCGCTATCCAGCATCTTGCTGAAGAGTGCGACGTCATTGGCGACTTCCAGCTGCGCACGGCATGCCAGCAATTGCAGCGGATCAAGCAACGCATCGACGGGCCGCACGACATGCAGGATTTCCGAGAGATCCTCGAAATGCAAGCCCGGAAGCGACCGCGATTCTTCACGCAGATGCAGCAGATCGCCATATAATCCGCGATGCGCTTTGATTGCCGCCAATTCATTGGATGGCCGCAATGACAATATCGCGTCACGCCCCAGTGGGCTGTGGACATATCCGGCAATCAGCTCCAGGAGCTCATGATAGCCAAGTAGCGTTAAATTGTTTTCAGTAAAAGACAATGCGTTATGAACTTCCTATTTCGCAACTGTATTCTTCTTAATGCGGTTCATGTAATAGTGCGACAAGATGGTGTCGGTTGCAACCATTGTTATATCAAGAAGATAGATATACAGCACCCAGTTCTTGAACGCATCGCATCCGGCCGCGGCGAATTTACTAGCCAGACCGCACACATAGCCAGTCATCACCAGATACAAGAACATGAAGCTCTTGCCTTGCGGATTCTTCACACGGATTGTCTTGCCAATCTGCGCCGGCCAGCTCGCACCAAAAATCAACAGCATCGCTGCTTCAAGCAGCTTCGCAATCTCCATTCCTGACATGTTTTGCTTTCACTCCTTGGAATATAACACAAAAACCTGCCCGCCCCACACCAGTAAGTGCGGAGCGGACAGGTCATAATCAAAACGGCTGAGCCTATCCGCCGGTACTACTTACCGGAGATCTGACCGTGGCCGCGGAACATGCGCGTCGCCGAGAATTCACCCAGACGATGACCAACCATGTTTTCAGTTACAAAGACGTTGGTGAATGCCTTGCCATTGTGCACAGCAAAGGTCTGTCCCACAAAATCAGGCAGGATGACCGAACGGCGGGACCAAGTCTTGATCGTTTCCTTCTTGCCGCTGTTGAGAACGGCTTCGACCTTCTTGAGCAACGAAGCGTCGACAAAAGGTCCTTTCTTAATGCTTCTCGACATTACTTCTTGTTCCTACGCTGAATAATGAAGCGATCAGAGTTCTTCTTGTGCTTGCGGGTCTTGAAGCCCTTGGAAAGCACACCCCATGGCGAGCACGGGTTGCTACCACCGGAAGAACGTCCTTCACCACCACCCATCGGGCTGTCAACCGGGTTCTGGACAACACCGCGGACGTGCGGGCGGAAACCCAGATAGCGCTTCTTGCCGGCCTTGCCTAAAGACACATCGTTGTGCTCGACATTGCCGACCTGACCAATAGTGGCACGGCACTTGGCATTGATCAGACGGACTTCGCCGGAAGGCAGGCGGACTTGCGCATAACCATTTTCCTTGGCGCGCAGCACCGCATACTGACCAGCGGCACGCACTAACTGCGCACCCTTGCCCGGGACCATCTCAATGCAGTGGATGTTGATGCCATCCGGAATATCCTGAAGCATCATGTTGTTGCCGACGCGGTACTCCGCTTTCGAGCCATTCATGATCTTGTCGCCCTGCTTCAGACCAACCGGGCATGGAATGTAACGCTTCTCGCCGTCAGCATAGTGCAACAACGCAATGCGGCAAGTGCGGTTCGGGTCGTACTCGATGTGAGCGACAACCGCTGGCACGCCGTCCTTGTCATTGCGCTTGAAGTCAATCAGACGATAAGCACGCTTGACTCCGCCGCCACGGAAACGGACAGTCATACGACCGTAGTTGTTGCGGCCACCGCTGGACTTCTTGCCAACGGTGAGGGACTTTTCGGGAGTCGTACGGGTGATCTCAGCAAAATCGCTGACCACCATCGCCCGGCGTCCCGGAGAAGTTGGTTTGTAGGCTTTTGTTCCCATAATGGATTTGTCTCCTTAACAGTTAAATGCCTTACAGCAGCTCAATCGAGCCCTCGCTGAGGGTAACGATGGCCTTCTTCCAATCCGGGCGCTTGCCGGCCTTGGCGGAACGCATGCGCTTGCTCTTGCCGAGCATGTTCATGACATTCACCTTGGAGACCTTTACATCGGGGAAAATCGCCTCGACTGCGGCCTTGACCTCGGTCTTGGTGCTCGCTGGATTGACCTTGAACAGGTACTTGTTGTACTTGTCGGTCATGGTGGTGCCGCGCTCGGTGATGAGCATCGTGTACACCACATTATAGGGGTTGAATGTGCTAATCATTGCAGTGTTCTCCCTTATGCCAGACGGGCGCCCAGAGCCTCCAGGCCGGCGGCGGTGATGACAATTTTCTTGAAGAGCAGCATCAAGTAGGTATTCACCGAGCTGGCCTTCAATACCAGGACATTCGGCAGATTGCGTGACGCCAGATCAACATTGTCAGTGTACTCATCAACCAACACCAGCGCATTGTCGCCAGCTTCGACCTGCTTCAGGAAAGCGGTCATCTCCTTGGTCTTCGGAGTCGCAAAATCAATCTTATCGACCACAATTACTGCATTCTCATCCAAGCGGTCGGTGAATGCACGGCGCAATGCCAGCTTCTCGACCTTCTTGTTGACGTCCTTCGAATAATCGCGCGGGACAGGGCCGAATGCAACCGCACCGCCAGTCCAGATCGGGCTGCTTGCACCGCCGGAACGCGCACGGCCGGTGCCCTTCTGGCGCCACGGCTTAGCTTGCGTACGGCTGCTCATTGCAGCACGGTTCTTTGCACATGCGGTACCAGAACGCATCTTCGCCAAGAATGCAACGACGGAGTCTTTTACCGCCTGCTCACCCTTGGTGCGCTCCAGCCAGCTATCCTGAATCTGAGCTTGAACACCAGTATCGGCGCCCTGCACATTCTTTACATTAACAGTAGGCATATTTGGCTCCCTCCCCGTTATTTCTTGACGGCATTGCGCAGGAAGACCACACCGCCGTTCGCGCCGGGAATTGCACCCTTGACGAAGATCAGGTTTTCTTCTGCCCGGACGCTAACAACGCGCAGATTCTGAGTCGTGCGGTTGGCATCACCCATGTGACCCGGCAGACGATGGCCGCGATTGACCTTACCAGGCTTTTCGCAGCAACCGATTGAACCGGTACGGCGGGTCCACGCACCACCGTGTGAAGCACGGCCACCCGCGAAGTCATAACGCTTCACGACGCCTGCAAAACCACGGCCTTTAGTGGTGCCGGTGACATCCACATACTCGTCGACCGCAAAGATGGATGCAGTCAGAACATCGCCGACTTTCTCGGTCGGATCGCTGTCCAGACGCACTTCGCGGATGACTTCCGGGGGATTGGATTCCAGACCAGCTGCCTTGACATTGCCCAGAACAGCTTTGCTGACATTCTTTGCTTTGCGTGAGCCGAAGCCCAGCTGCAATGCGCTGTAACCGTCTTTGTCAGCGGTCTTGGTTGAGATGACGGTGCACGGGCCGCACTGGATGACAGTGACCGGCACCAGCTCGCCTTTGTCGGTATAGACCTGCGTCATCCCGAGTTTCTTGCCGATGAGACCTTTCTTCATAAGTCTAAGTTCTCCTTGGCGTTAGAGTTTGATGACGATGTCGACACCGGCCGGCAATGAAAGCTTTTTGAGCTCATCGACGGTCTTGCCCGACGGATTGATGATATCCAGCACGCGCTTGTGGGTGCGGATTTCGAACTGCTCCATGGACTTTTTGTCCACGTGCGGGGAACGGTTGACCGTGAAGCGCTCGATTTTGGTTGGCAGCGGGATAGGTCCGGCCACCTGCGCTCCGGTGCGCTTGACAGTTCCGACGATTTCAGCCGTTGACTGATCCAGGATCGTGTTCTCGAATGCCTGGAGTCGGATGCGAATGGTTGTTTTGTTCGCCATTTCCTTCTTGTTACCTTGTTTTTTGCACTGGTGCATGTCTTACTTCGTAGCCATTCTGCTCTGCCGTGAATTCGGCTTTGCCGCAAGTAAGCGACCGAAGCTCGGTGGCATACGAGAACAGTTCAGACAGCGGTACCAATGCGACTATGCGGGCGCTTCCCGGGATTGGCGAGACGACTTTGAGGACTTTTGCACAGCGTGCATTCAAGTCCGCAATCACCGTCCCCGCCAGATTTTGGGGAGTGTCCACCTCTAACCGCGTCACCGGTTCCAGCACGGTCTCGCCGGCCTGGACGAATAATTCGTCGGCTGCCTGCTTGACTGCGGTTAAGAACGCCGGTTCGGAAGGTTCCGCCATGACAGTGGAACCCGCCAGAAGTGTGACGCGCGTATCCGTCAGCGGAAAACCCGAAGGGCTTCCCGCTTCGACGACCTCTGCAATTGCCGCATCGACAGCATTTTGTATATCGACTGGCAATTTGGTATGCTCCTTATAGGGGAGGCATACATCAACGCCGCTACCACGTGGTAGTGGCTCAAAAGACATTTTGATGAGCGCTTGTAGCGGAGGCAATCCCGCGATATTGCGCACAAATTCGTAATTTACCGTAGCGCACTTGGCAACGGTGCTACGGAACGCGACTGTTGGGCGGCTTGAACGCACTTCGAGGCCAAACTGGCTCTTCAGCCGCTCACGCGCAATCTCCAGATGGAGTTCGCCCAATCCCCACAACCGGAGCGCGCCACTTTCACGATCGCGTTTGATCCGCAAAGTCGGATCTGCTTCCGCCATGCAACGCAACGCAAGCAGAAGCTTCTCGTGTTCTTCAGGCACTACCGCGCCCAGCACAGTCGAGATGACCGGCTCGGGAAAACTCATGCGCGCTAGTTTGAAG
>CAVGNO010000011.1:9679-11406 GCA_963630475.1 Blautia faecis
AGTTTGAAGCGCGGGCATCCGGCTTCGAGCAATGTGTCGCCCGTCACCAGCGGCGGCAACTCAACGCCCTCTTCCGGAGCGATTCCGACGATGTCGCCGGTAGCCGCTTCCTCCAGAGCTTCAAAATCCGCGGCATTCATCCGCCAGATTTGCCCAACGCTGAATTCATTGCCGCGGGCGTCCGCAACACGCATTCCGCGCTGCAGTCTGCCGCTGTAGATGCGAATTGCAACACAATCGCCCGGCCATTGACTCCGCAACACTTTCGCGATTGCCGCAGAGAAGTACTGTTCGCCATTGGGCTTATGTAACTGCGTCTGCGGAAGATTCACGCAACGCCGCCCCGCAGAGCTGGCCAAGCGTTCTTCCGGCGTCGGCAACAGCTCAGCAATGCCGTCCAGCAGAAATTCGACACCAAGCCCAGTATTAGCACTGCCGCAGAAAACCGGCACCGCAGTGCCATTGAGCACGCAACGCCGCAATGCGGCAGTCAGCTGTGCTTGGCTGGGCTTTTCCTCCGACAAGTACTGCGCTAGAATTGCATCATCAATTCCAGCCAGTTGCTCAATCATCAGCTCACGGCCGAAGTAGAGCTGCTCATCGAGAGCACTCGCACTCTGCGGCGACGACTGTCCGCATCCCGTGCAATCCGTCACGCCGGAAAGCAGATTGAGCACGCCGCAAATGCGCGTCTCGTCATCTGTAGCCGGAAGCGGCTCGCAAATCACGATGGGGAGCGCAGGAGAAAAGAGCTCGCGCAATTGTTCAAACACCATCCCGAAGGATGCGCCATCCCGATCCAGCTTATTGACAAATGCCAATGCCGGAAGACCGTAGCGTCTGGCGCGCCGCCAGACCATCTCGGATTGCGCTTGGACACCGCGCAAACCGCAGAAAACCGCGACTGCGCTGTCCATCACCCGCAAAGACCGCTCGACCTCTGCGGTAAAATCAATGTGCCCCGGCGTATCTACAATATTGTATTGCAGACCATGCCAATGGCATGTCACGGCTGCGCTGACAATTGAGATGCCGCGCTGCCGTTCCTCTAAAAGGTAATCGCTAACAGTATTGCCGTCATCGACAGCGCCGCACAACCGCAACGCGCCGGACTTATGCAGAATCTGCTCTGTCAGCGTCGTCTTGCCCGCATCAATATGGGCAATGATGCCAAAATTTCGGATGGCACCCATATCGCGGCAGATCCAGCAGACTCATCGAGCTCAAGCGCAATAAATCATCCTCTGATTCATCGCGCTTGAGCTCTTCGTTTAATTAGAAGCGGTAGTGAGCGAAAGCTTTGTTGGCATTCGCCATCTTGTGCACATCGTCACGCTTCTTGATTGCATTGCCGGTGTTGTTGAATGCATCAAGCAACTCGGCTGCCAAAGCCTGGCAAGTGTTCATGCCCTTGCGAGCACGTGCGTAAGTGACAATCCAGCGCATCGCCAATGCGACCTGGCGTGCTGCGGGGACTTCCAGCGGAACCTGGTAAGTCGCACCGCCGACGCGGCGGCTCTTGACTTCGAGGCGCGGCTTGACATTTTCCAGCGCGGCCAGGAAGAGCTGCAACGGCTCGGTGTCCGCTTTCTTTTCCTTCAGAATGTCGAATGCACCATAGACAATCTTGAGAGCAGCGGCTTTTTTGCCGCAGAGCATAACAGTGTTGATCAGGCGCGCGACCATTTCGTCATTGTAGCGTGCGTCCGGAATCAGCGTGCGTTTGA
>CAVGNO010000011.1:11416-15284 GCA_963630475.1 Blautia faecis
TAGATATGTGGTGGGAGATTACTTCTTTTTCTTGGCTTCCTGACCCGGCTTCGGACGTTTCGCGCCGTATTTAGAACGGCCGCGGCGGCGTTTGTCTACGCCGAGGGTATCCAGAGTACCACGCACCACATGGTAACGCACACCAGGCAGGTCACGGACACGTCCGCCACGTACGAGCACGACGCTGTGTTCCTGCAGATTGTGTCCTTCACCGCCGATATATGCGGTAACTTCCTGGCCATTGGTCAAGCGGACACGGCAAATTTTACGGATTGCGGAGTTCGGTTTCTTCGGTGTACGAGTAGCGACGAGCATGCAGACGCCGCGGCGCTGCGGGCATTGAGCCAGGGCACGCACACTGCTTTTACGGGGCTTTTCTGCGCGCCCCTTGCGAACCAGCTGATTAATTGTAGGCATTAAGTATTTTCCTAGATTTTAGTATTGCGGATTACAAAAAATTGCGCAGTTGCTTAATATAAGCAGGCCCGCGTATTTTGCAAATCATTTCACAAGATATTTCATCAATAGTTACAAGTTACAACTCATTCAAGCAAATACGCACTATATCGGCATATCATTATTTCACTGCCATCCACTCTGCTTTTTCGCACGTCAGCATTCATCCTTCGAGGATAACGGTTGCGACTGCGTATTCTTTTTCGTGTGCGATTGAGACATGGATATTTTTTACACCGAGTGCATCAGCACTCCGTTCTGCGCTACCGCACAGTGTGATTACGGGGCGGCCATTTGCTTCATCGCGCGTACAGATTTCGTTTAGCCGGCATCGGTCGGTAATGCCCGTGCCGAGTGCTTTGGCAAATGCTTCCTTCACCGCCCAGCGTCCGGCAAGATACTCAATCCGGCGCGGCTCGCGGTCAGGTGCCTGCGCTAATTCCTCCGCTGTATAGACTTTTGCGAGGAATGCGTCACCGGAACGCGCGATCGATTGCGCCAGCCGCCGGATTTCAACGATATCTGTGCCTAATCCGATAATCATCAGCGCTGTTCGTGATTTTTCACCCACTCTTTCGCCTGCTTCTGATATTCAGCGCGTTTATCGGCATCCGCCGCAACCGTCAGATAAAGGTGGAAGAGCTCGAAGATGACTTGTCGGAAGATGTCCAGATTTGCCATGCGTTCATTGAAGATATCTTCGGCATCCATTGAATCGCCTTCCGGCAATTTCAGTCCTTTGATGACAAATTGGCTGGCATCCAGCGTGCAGCTCCATTCCTCGCCTTTGCCCCGCGCTAAAATCAGTTTTGCCGAACGCAATTTCTTGCCGACAATCATCGCGGCGCGCGCTTCAGCCGAATTGGTTGGCGTGCCCTTGCGCAAGCTGCTCTCAAACGCGCCATTGCCTTCGGCGACAAATGTGAGCGGGCCATCGATGAGCAATCCGAAATCACCGAGTTTTGTCGGCGGAATCATGCCATTGTGCTGTTCCATGAAATGCCACAGCCAAGTGAGGAAGTTCTCGCCCAATAGCCCAGTAGCGCCGGCGTCATCCTTGAGTTCCGGTGAGATATTGATTGGCGGAATCGTCGTCGGATCTGTCTCATACCACGTCTGCGCCAAAGCGTCTGGCGTCAGCGGAATCGGTTCAAAGCCCAGTGCTTTAACCAAAAAGCCGCCGATGATGTCCAATTGGCGCGTGCTGGTCGCAGTCGTGTACATCAAATTGGCGACGGGATCAAAGACGCAATAGATACCGGAAAGCGACGGCGGCATATTCGGCAGCAGCCGTTCGCGCACTTCCGCTTTGATCGACTTAATCTGCTTACGGCTTAAGTGATCTACTTTATCCGCAGCCATTTGCGAAAGTTCTGCCAGACGCACTTCTGCATTCAGCAACGACGACGGAATCTTGCGTTCCGCCTGACGCAGGCAAATATGAATGAATGGCCCGATTTTGCATGTCTCTTCGTCAATCCGGCCTTCCAGCATGAAGCGTCCGGACACCCAGCCCCAGACCGGCTCATCCTTTACGTTGTCTAGCGGCCCGGCAGCTGATTCCGCGAAACGCGCCAACGCATCCTGCGGCAATGGCATCGGAAGCGCACAAATACGAAATGTTAAATTACCTTGTTCAAATCCCATAGTTTCTCACCTGATGTTCTTACTTGAATTGCGACATCGCATAACATAATGTCAAGAACAGCCACTACAGCGTCACGCCATCTTTGAATATTGCGATTTGTTCGTCGCAATTTTTCTCATTCGCGGCGTCCGCGCCATTAGCGATAGCGATCACACATTGGATAAATTCCTGACGTACGTGTTCTGAGTCTTCGGTGAGGAGCCGTCCGGCATTGAAGTCAATCCATCCCGGCTTAAAATTCGCCAGTGCGTCATTGGAAGCAATCTTGACAGTCGGCACGACAGTACCGAATGGCGTGCCGCGGCCGGTAGTAAAGAGGATGAGTTGCGCACCGGATGCCGCCAGCAGTGTTGATGCAACCATGTCATTGCCTGGACCGGTGAGCAGATTCAGGCCTTGGCAGTGCGGATGTTCGCCAATTGTCAAGACGTCATTTACCGGCGCACTGCCGGCTTTTTGCACGCATCCCAGGGATTTATCTTCGAGTGTCGAGATGCCGCCGGCTTTATTTCCGGGCGAGGGATTTTCGTAGATTGTCTGACCATAGCGCGTAAAATACTGCTTGAAATCGTTGATCATCTTGACGCATTTATCAAAGACTTCACGATTTCTACTGCGCGCCATCAGCAGCGTCTCGGCGCCAAACATTTCAGGCACTTCGCTCAAGATTGTGCTGCCGCCGTGTGCGGTCAGCCAGTCGGAGAATGACCCGACTAGCGGATTTGCAGTGAGGCCGCTCAATCCGTCCGAACCGCCGCATTTGAGGCCGACAACCAGTTTATCCACCGGCACCGCAGTACGGCAGTCATTTGACATCTCGGCGACGAGTTCCTCCAGCAATGTCATCCCTGCACTGACTTCGTCGCTCTCCTTTTGAGCAACGAGGAATTTAATGCGTTTGGCGTCGTATTCACCGAGTTTTTCGCGGAATGACTCTATCGTGTTGTTTTCGCAGCCGAGACCGACTATTAAGACGCCGCCGGCATTGGGATGATGTGCCAAGCCAGCCAGGATGCTCCGTGTCATCTCATGATCCGCACCCAGCTGTGAGCAGCCGTATGGATGCGTCAGCGCAAGCGCACGTCCGGGAAATTCGCGCGGCAAGATGCGATTGACGCGCTCCGCTAATGTCCGTGCGAGTTGATTAATGCACCCGACTGTCGGAATAATGAAGATGTGATTGCGGATGCCGACAGCGCCATTGGCACGCACAAAGCCCTGAAATGTCGGCTTGTCCTGCGCCTGTGGCATTGCGTTGCATGCTTGCGGCTCATAGCGATACTCGAGTATTCCGTCGAGATTTGTCTTGAGGTTATGCGTATGGACATGCTCGCCTTTGCGAATTGTACAGAGCGCATGGCCAATCGTCATGCCGTATTTGATGACCGCTTCGCCGGCGGCAATATCGCGCAGCGCAAATTTATGGCCGCGCGGAATCGCCGGCGTAGCAGAATCATCCAGCATTACCGCGACATTATCCCGTGGTGTAATCTGCAGACTATTCATCTTCGTGATTAGAACAGCTTTGCAACTGCACCGCGGATGCCCAGTGCATCAATTGCTTCCAAATCGGCAGTCACTTGCGCAGTCATGCCGTCAATTGCATTAAGATCCATCCCCCAGAATGACTGTTCGCCCAGCGTCTTCCGGACGTATTCGGCGACGGGTAGCTCGTGGCACGCGGCAAAGAAATCAATGACTTCCGGCGAATCCGTAACCGGCCAAGTGACCTGCCCCAACGATGCGCTTGCCGCGCCATTGGTG
>CAVGNO010000011.1:15294-24918 GCA_963630475.1 Blautia faecis
CCATTGGTGTCCTTCGCGAGACGATAGAAGCGCAGCAATGCCGCTAGCGAGAATGTCAATACACGCGGCAAAGACTGGTTGCTCTTGAAATAATCCAGTAGCGACGGTAACACGCGCACTTTCCACTTTGAAACCGAATTGAGCGAAATCGAAAGCAGCCGATGATGCGCAAACGGATTCAAAAAGCGCTCAACCACGCTGTCTGCATAGAATTTCTTCTCCGATTCCGGTAAATTGACAGTCGGGAAGATCTCCTGGTAAATTGCTTTGCGCACCATCTTGCCGAAGAGTTCGTCATTGACCATCTCATCGACATAAGTCAGACCACTCATCGCAGCCGCGAGCACATCCGCAGTGTGCGCGCCATTCAGGAAACGCACTTTGCGCGTACGATACGGCGTCTGATCCGCAGTAATCACCGCATTCAAATCACATTGAGTAAATGGCAATTCTGCCAGCACTTCCGGCTTGCTCTCCAGAACGAAAAAGTGAAATACTTCGCCGCAGTCAATCAAATTGTCCTGATAGCCAAATTCTTCACACATTTTTACCGCTTCATCACGCGGATAGCCAGCGACAATGCGGTCGACTAATGTATTGACATAGTGGCAGCTGTTTTGCAGCCATTCGGAGAACGCCGAAGGCAGTGACCAATCTGCCGCATACTGCAGCATGCACTTCTTCAATGTACTGCCGTTTTTGTCAATCAATTCACACGGAATGAAGACAACGCCCTTGGATGCATCGCCATTGAAAGCCTGCCAGCGCGCATACATCAGACTCGTCAATTTTGCCGGGAATGTGTGCTGACAATGACCCGGCGCATACGCTTCCGGCTTGTACTCAATGCCCGCTTCAGTCGTGTTGGAGAAGATAAAACGCACCGACGGCAGACACGCGCGTTCAACTACTTGCGACCACTCCGCATAAGGATTCAAGCAGCCGGCAACCGACTCAATTACTTCGTGCTTCGCGTAAACTTCGCCATTTACATAACCACGCAAGACCAGCGTATAAAGGCCATCCTGCGCGTTGATGGCATCACCCATGCCGCGCTCCAATGGCTGAATCAGCTGAACTAACCCATTGAATTGACCGCGCTTGTTCATCTCATTGATCATCCAGTCAATGAACGCACGCAGAAAATTGCCCTCGCCAAACTGCAATACCTTGATCGGCAGCGCCGCAGGACTCTTACGCTTAAGTAGTGGTAACATACGTCTTTAGTGTTATTCGGTTTACTTTATTGCCATCGTTGGCAATGGGAGTAATATAACACTAGTCCTAATGACATTGTTCTCATCCGTGCGATTTTCTATTTTCGCGCGATCACGCTTTCACGCAGAATAAAGCGCGTCGGAAATGTCTTGTCGGCACAATGGCAGTTTTTGCCAGAAGCGACAATTTCCGCAGCTGCGGCATTGATTTCCTCCAGCGGATGTGCGATAGTAGCCAAGCGCGGATTGAGCATAGTCGCCATTGGGTCATCATCGAATCCGACTAGCGAGAATGTCTGCGGAATAGCGATATTACGGACTGCGGCTGCACGCATGATGCCGGCGGCAGCGCGATCCGTGTCACACAGCACGGCGTCGGGTTGCTCCGCAAATATCGCATCCGCAACAGCTTCGACGAGATCGCATTCGGGTTGAACAGGCTGATGCAAGAATACGGCTTTACGCTGCAGTTTTTCGCGTGCAATCGCCCAGCCGCTGTCGCGAGTAATGACATTACCGACGCGCATTATGCGGCGATGTCCCATTGCATAGAGTTGCATAATTGCTTCCGCGATGCCTGCGCCGCGGTCGATGCGTAACGCAGAGCAACCTGTCGGCACAGCGCCTGTGGCATCAATTATCGTGAAACGCATGTCATAGCGTTCGCTTAATTCCGACAGCTTCGCGCAAAGCCTGGCATTCGGCATAAACATGAAGATGATATGATTGACCAGCCCCGTCCACTCGCTCATCAGGCATTCCAATTGAGCGCTATCACTCACGGGGCGTCCCAAAAGCGGATACAACCCCTGCCCTTCCAGTGTATTCACCAAATCCGAGAGTTTGCGCAGGAAAATCTGAATTGTCGTGCCTTCGTTGATGATGACGCCGGCAAATTTGCGCCGTGACTGCTTTAGGTTGCGTGCGGCCATATTGGGCACGTAGTGGTGATCACGTAACAACGCCTCAATCCGCTCACGTTTTTCCGCTGCGACCGGCCCGGAGTGCCATATCACACGATTCACAGTCCGAATCGAGCATCCGGATAATTCTGATAGTTCCTTTAGCGTTACTGTCATTCAAAAATAATTCCAGCATAACACGCCGGGGACAAGCCGGCAGACATATACCAATGCAAAATCAAACAACGTCGCCGCAGGCAGAACGGCTCAATACAGAAAAATCCGCAAGACCGTATCCATACGGCGACGTCTGACATAGTTTAATTTGTAAAACGAATTTTGCAACGTAAACATGCGTTCCGTATATATTAACCCGAGTCCGCACAATAACCAATTTTACTTCCCCTTCGCCAGCGATATTAGCCGATATTTTCCATGACCACACAATTCAACCTTTATACCAGCAGCCGTCTTGAAGAATTAGCGCATTTCTATCTGCAAAACCGCCGTAACGCGTTGTCGTGCTATCGTGCGGACAACATCTTTATTCCGGAAAATGTGACTGTGGCCAGCCGTGGCATGTGGACTTGGCTGGAAGAGTATCTCGTGAAGCACGGGGAGACTGTCGCCAATTTCGATGCGCCATTTATCAACCGTCTCATCGGTGACATCATTGCGAAATTCTATTGCAATGACGATGGCTATGAGCCGTCGTTTTTCTCGCCGGGCGTCCTGCGCTGGCGCATCTACCGGTTGCTGACGCAGCCCGAGTTTATCGCACAAGCGCCACTCAACCCATTAAGAAAATATATCGGCACGGAAGATGATGCGCAATTGCGCGCATCGCAACTAGCGGAGAAGCTCGCGCGGCTTTACTTCAACTACTGCGCATATCTTCCGGAGCAGCTCGAATCAGGCACACTCGACAATGGCGGCTGGCAGAGCATCATCTGGCAAGCATTATGCAAAGATAATACTGGCGCGCAGTTACTTTCACCGTCGAAGCTGCTCATGAAATTCATCCAGCGCGAATTTTCCGCAATGCCGTCAAAGGAAGAGCTCACGCCAGTCACTGTCTTCGGCATCAGCGCAATGCCGCCAATCTATCTGAAAATCCTCGGCATTTATTCTGAATTTGCGCCGGTTAATTTCTACTATCTCAATCCATCTGTCGAGGATTGGAGTACGCAGAGTGACGACCGCCATTGCACAATCGAGGAATTGCGCGAAAAATACAGCAATCCCGAAATCAACAACACGCTGCTTGGAAATCTCGGATTACAAGGGCGGGAATTCTTCAAAGCACTTCTCGATGACAAACTTACCGGCGCGATGATCGGCGGCGAAAGCGCGCCTTCTGACTGGCAGCAGCCGCAAAACCTCCTGCAAGCCATCCAAGACTGCGTGCTGCGTTGCAGTGATGAGCCGCAGGAACTATGCGAGGTTGCTGATGACGACTCCATCACATTCCACAGCTGCGCAAATGCAGTGCGCGAAATCGAAGTCCTCCAGGACTGTATCCTCAAACTGCTTTCCGATGCAAATAAGAGCAAATCGCCAGAAGAACGGCTCACGATGAATGACATCGTGGTGATGGCACCGAATATCTCCGATTTCGCACCGCTTATCCGCGCAGTATTCGATAATGGCCCGCTGAAAAACAAATACTGCATCACCGACCGCAGTGTCAAGAACGCCAATCAGAGCGCAGCGGTATTCCTGACCATCCTGTCGCTTCATCAATCGCGCTTTGAGCTTTCACGCGTCTGCGCTCTGCTGGATTATGCGCCATTGCGCCAACGCTATGGCCTCTCTGAAAATGACGCAGCGCTGATTCGCCGATGGCTCCTCAAAGCAAATATCCGCTGGAGCGAAAATGGTCAAAGCACTGGCGATGTGCCACAGGCAGCAGGACGCGAATTTACGTGGGAATACGGCCTCGACCGCCTTCTGCTCAATATCGCGCTCGAAGGAGACGGCATGTACGACGGCATGCCGCCAGTTCAAATCGACACATCATCCGACAACTTGCGGCTCCTGGGCGCGCTCAATGACATCTATCATAACCTCGCGCACTTTGCCGCGACTTTGCACACACATCCACAGGATACATGCGAAAACTGGTGCGCGCTACTCCTGGAAATCCGCGATAAATTCTTCTGTAAGGATGGCGACAATGCCGCAGACTATGTCGCAATCGGCCGTACAGTCAGCGACTTGCAGCGCAATATCACCATCGCATACACCGATGCGCCGGAAAATGCGATGCTGCCCTTTGATGTCATCTATGACACAATGGAAGCTGCGCTTGACTTGCCGGCCGAAAATGAGCCATTCCTAGACGGGCGCATCACATTCTGCTCGCTGCTGCCAATGCGATCCATTCCATGCAAAATCATCGCACTACTCGGCATGGACGAAGGCGTTTTCCCACGACAGGATGAGCATCTTAATTTCAACTTAGTGCTGAAATTGCGTGACGACCAGACACGCCGCAGTGCGTGGCTACCGGCTTACGCATGCTCAAGCGCGTGGGAAGACCGCTATACATTCCTGGAAGCCATCCTCTCCGCACGCCAGAAACTCCTGCTCTTCTATAACGGTTTTGACGACTCCACCGGCGAAACGCTGCCCATGGCAGTCCCCGCAGCCGACTTGCTCGATTACGCATCACGCATTCGCGGCAAAAAGCTTGAGCCGATTGTGCATCGGCTCAATGCCGCAGATCCGCTCAATTTTGCCGGCAAGCCCTCGCAAAGCAGCTTGCATGACGCATTTTCATACGACAAGACATCGTGGCTAGCGTCTCAAATCACGCCGCCCTCCTCGCTTCCCGAACGCACGCCGGGCTACACGACGCTGGCGAAACAGTCCTTCGAAAACGCATCAATTCCAATCACGCAGCGCAACGCAAAATATGATTTGGAATTAACCGTCGATGACCTGGATAAATTTCTGCGCTATCCGGCCGAATTCTTCCTGCGGCGCACATTGAGTCTGCCACGCGACGAATGGTATGAAGCCGCACCGGAAGACTGCGAGCCATTTACGCTTCCGGAAAAAGACAAAGCGGTCATTCTGCAATATATCGGCAGTGTCTGCGAACGGCTCCCGAAGGATGAGCAGGAACAAGCACTCAAAGCGCTCTATGACCGTATAATGGGTAGCGGTTGCATTCCGCCCGGGGATGTCGGCAAAATCATCTTCGAACAGCTCGCATTTCAATACAACGCACTGCCGCGTAAGCTGGTGCCCGTCGCTACAGACGTAATCTCAATTGATTTCCCTGCGCTCATTCCTGCACTGCCACCGGAACTGATCAATGTCATCGAGAAAACTCTCTGCGTAAAATTTCCCGATTTGACCACAACGCCGCTACGCGTGCATCTGACCGATAAAATCACTCATTTGACACTAAGCGACGAGCCGAATCAAGGCGGACTCTATACCGAGCTGTACGCAATGAAGAAACGCTTCAAGCACTCGATGCTGATCAAGCCATACATCCAGCATCTGATGCTCTGCGCGCATTATCAAAAGCCATTGCGCAGCACAATCATTCCATACGCTACGACGTCAGAAACGGTTATCTTTGAAACTACTGCGAAAGACGCACATAACAGCGCGATACAACAGCTGTCACATATCATCACTGCGTATATTCTCTCATCCGCACTGCCACTGCCGCTGCTCGGCGATCTGTCATTCCGCTACGCGGAAAATGAAGAGACTAAGCCCGGTACAAACGATAAATTCATCTATCACGGCATAAAAAAATTGTACGATCTGGAGAGCAAGGATTTCGCGGATGGAAAACTCAATGACGTATTCTGTAAGATGGCGCAATTCTGCTTCGCTTACAACATCCCCGAAACACCTAAAAAAGAGGACAAAAAGCGAAAAAACAAGGATGTAAAATAGCTTATACTGGGTTACATTAACTACAATTTCCGCCCCTACACCATTTTCTACTTAAGGAGAATAGAAAAAGATGCACATTCTGCTCGGTATCCTCATTTTTATCTGCCTGGTAATCTTTATTATCATCGCTAATTACTTCAGCACGTGGCTGCAAGCCAGCGCATCCGGAGCGCATATCTCCTTCGTGAAACTCTTCGGTATGACACTGCGCAAAATTCCATCGGCATTCATTGTCAAGAATTATATCCAGTTGCGCAAAGCCGGTATCACTGACGTGACGACCGACAGCCTCGAAGGGCATTTCATGGCACACGGCAATGTCGAACGCGTCGTCAATGCACTTATTGCTGCGGAGAAAGCCGGCATTACGCTTACATTTGACCGCGCAGCCGCAATCGACCTAGCGGGACGCGATGTGCTCGATGCCGTGCGCACGAGCGTCAATCCGCGCGTTATCGACTGCCCGGATCCGAATAAAGGCCGCTTAACCGTCGATGCCGTGGCCAAAGACGGTATTCAAGTCAAAGCACGCGCACGCGTAACTGTCCGCACGAACCTCGACCGCTTGGTCGGCGGTGCGACCGAAGAGACGATTATCGCGCGTGTCGGCGAAGGAATTGTCACATCCATCGGCTCTTCGCCCTCTTACACGACCGTGTTGGAGAATCCGGATCTGATTTCACAGCGCGTCCTCGAGAAGGGTCTGGATTCCGGCACTGCATTCGAAATTCTCTCCATTGATATCGCGGATGTCGATGTCGGAGACAATATCGGTGCGCGTTTGCAAGCCGATCAAGCTGAAGCGGATACACGCGTCGCGCAAGCAACAGCCGAAGTGCGCCGCGCCGCCGCAGTCGCTGCCGAACAGGAAATGCGCGCAAAAGTGCAGGAAATGCAAGCCAATGTCGTGGCAGCGCAAGCCGAAGTGCCGCTCGCAATGGCCGCTGCATTGCGTGATGGCCACATCGGCGTGATGGACTACTATCGCATGGAAAATCTGCAATCCGACACTGACATGCGCCGCAATATCCTCGGCGAAGACAGTTCCGACAACCAGGGCTGATGCGCAAAAATGATGCCGTCATTTGCAATTAGCATCGATAACCTCGGCACACTCCTGATCTTTGCGGTCTGGATCTGTGTCGCGGTTATCAATATCACGAAAGCTATCAAGAAAAGCAAAGCACGCGCGGAAGAAGCCGCTAAAGCGCGTGCTATAATCGATGACTTTTTTGCCCAGGATGACGCGGAATCAGAGGAAGCTGATGACGCTGACGAGCTTTTCCAGGATGCATTCGCCACGACTGACTCGTCTGCTGAAGACGACTTTGACGAACCGCTGGAAGAAGAAGCGGAGGAAGAACAGGAGGAGACTCCTGCTACTGCCCCTTCCCCTGCTCCTGCCTACGTGCCGTTAGCGCAGCAGGAAGCGCCGTCAATTGCCCATGCCCGTGAACACATCAATTCGCCTGCGGACATGGGGACGGTTGCGCCGCCGCCGCCAGTTCCGCCGACTCCGACTTCGTCCGGCAATCGCAACGCCGTTCCCCAGCCGCTGGTTACTGTGGTTGGCGCGCGGCACTTGAGTCATCTGCCCAAAATCCGTCTTTCACGCTCGCATCGTGCATTGCGCAACGCAATGATGTACCGCGAAGTGCTGTCAAAGCCCCGTGCATTCGATTTCTAAAACCTGAATTCAGAACTCAACATTCTTAAACTTCAATGAAGCTATTTGATCGCGTAAACCGCTTGTGGGAATGCCCACAAGTGCCGTCAGTCAATACATTGCGCCCGCACTCACCGCTTTTCTCGTATGCGACCGAAGCCGAAGCGCGCAATGGCTCCTACGAACCATTCGACTGCGCTTCCATCGAGAGCCTCAATGGCAAGTGGTCATTCAAACACTTTGAAAATCCCGACCAAGTCGAAGAGGAGCTGTTAGCCGACAAAGTCGCAATCAGCAAATGGGACAAAATCGAAGTGCCCGGCAACTGGACACGCCAGGGCTATGACTTCCCGCACTATGTCAATGTGCAAATGCCTTTCGGTGACACTCCGCCCTATGTCCCGAAGGACAAGAACGCGACGGGACTTTATCGCCGGACATTCACTTTGCGCAAGAATTCCCAGCGCGTAGTCCTGCACTTCGGCGGTATCGAGAGCTGCGGCTTCATCTACGTCAATGGCATCGGTGTCGGCATGATTAAAGACAGCCGTACTGCGTGTGATTTCGACATCTCCAATGTCGTGCGTCCGGGTGAAAACACGCTCGCTGTGCTGGTAATCCGCTATTGTGACGGCTCATTCATCGAAGATCAGGATCACTGGCGCATGGCGGGCATCTACCGTGATGTCTATCTGCAATATACGCCGAATGCATATATCAGCGACTGCTTTGCGCGTACGTCACTCGCCGACGACCTAACGACTGGTATTCTCAACTTGAAGCTGGAAGCGGCATTCGCCGGCACTCACGAGATTCCATCCGACTGGTCATTCGCAGTGCAGATCTACGATGGCAAGAAAGCGTTGCTGAAGAAACCGGACATCCTCGGCTTCCACGATGTTTGGAATCAGCATAACTATGAAAATCATACGCAGCCACTGGCGGAAAAAGAGTACCGCTTCGAGAATATCAAGCCGTGGAGCGCTGAAACGCCGAATCTCTACCGCATCACTGTCAGCTTACTTGACGCACAGGGCGATGTCGTCCAGTCCGTCGGCGATGACATCGGCTTCCGTAGCGTCAAACTCGAAGACGGTTGCATCAAAATCAATGGTCAGCCCGTCAAATTCCTCGGCGTGAATCGCCACGATTTCAATGAATACACTGGCAAGCGCGTCACGATGGCGGATTTGGTCGCCGACGTCACATTGATGAAGCAATTCAACATCAACACGATTCGCACATGCCACTATCCGAATGACGAACGCTTGGTCGCACTCTGCAACCGTTACGGTCTCTATGTCATCAGCGAATGCAATATCGAGTCACACGCTTATATCGACACACTCTCTGCCGATCCGCTATGGCTTACGCCGATGCTGGAGCGCATGAAGCGCATGGTGCTCATCTACAAGAATAATCCTTGTATCTGCCTGTGGTCGATGGGCAATGAATCTGGCGAAGGCGCTAATTTCGCCGCGCTCTCCGGCTGGACGCATAAATTCGATCCATCACGCCTCGTCCATTACGAATCAATGACTGGCCGTTGCTTCGAGAAAGATGACCTCGTAAATCGCAATGCCGACCTCGTCGATGTCGTCAGCCAGATGTACACTAATTTTGCCGCGCTCGATTACTGGATCGAGCATATCATGCCGAAGGAAAGCCGGCCATTCTTCCTCTGCGAATACAGCCACGGCATGGGCAATTCACATGGTGCACTCTGCGACTACTTCGAGCGCTTCCGCAAATATCCGCGCCTCCAGGGCGGATGCATCTGGGACTGGATCGACCAGGGCTTCAGCGAAGTCGATGCCAATGGCAAGAAGTACTGGGCATACGGCGGCGATTATGGCGACAAGCCAAACGACTACGATTTCATCGGCAATGGCATGGTTGCTCCGGACCGCATGCCACA
>CAVGNO010000012.1:0-13724 GCA_963630475.1 Blautia faecis
CCTTAAGCGCGATGACGAATTGATTGCAGTGCATAAATTCACGTGCGGCATTCGTACAATCAAGCTTGACCGCACTGAAACGGTCGATGCTAAAGGCAATGGCCGTTTTCATTTCATCGTCAATGGCGAGCCGATTTTCATTCACGGTTCAAACCATGTCCCCGATGTCGCATTGCATGGCGAGGAGCGCGGGCGTGCGATTCGCAATCTCGCGTATTGGAGTGAGCTTAATTGCAATATGATTCGCATCTGGGGCGGCGGCGTCTACGAAGAAGATGGCTTCTATGATGAGTGCGACCGCCGTGGCATCCTCGTCTGGCAGGATTTCATGATTGGCTGCGCGCTGCCTCCGATGAGTGAGGAGTATCTCGGACGGCTCTTCAAGGAAGCGACGCAAGTCATTCGCCAATTGCGTCAGCATCCATCGCTGGCATTGTGGGCTGGCGACAACGAATGCGACGTCGCGCTGGGATGGTGGGGCAACCGCCGCGCATTGCCATCTTACAACCGTGTCACACGCGAAGTCTTCCCGCGTGCAGTTGCACAGGAGGATCCGTATCGCGATTATCTGCCCAGCTCGCCGTATGTCACGGATGAGCTTTGGAAGGACGGTGTCGGGGGTGCGCATTCGCCCGAACAGCATCTGTGGGGACCGCGTAACTTCTGGAAGAGCGACTTTTACTGCAATCACAAAGCGATTTTTGCGTCCGAGATGGGCTATCACGGCATGTCCAGCATTGAGAGCATGAAGAAATTCCTGCCTGCGGATGCAATTGGGCTCCTGCATGACAATCGCGACTGGTTCTGTCATTGCACACAGCCATTCAGCTTGCCGGATGGCGGCTACTCATACCGCATTGAGCTGATGTATAACCTTGTGCGCAACGGCTTTGGGGAGCAATCGACACTCGAGGACTTTATTGATGCATCGCAATTTGTCCAGGCTGAAGGGCTGAAATTTATGATCGAGTCATTCCGGATGCGCAAACCGAAGCGCAGTGGGCTCATCTGGTGGAATATCATCGACTGCTGGCCACAATTTTCCGATGCAATCATCGATTACTACGGTGATAAAAAGGCCGCATTCGATTATGTCAAAATCTCGCAGCAGGACACACTGCTTTGCTGCTGGGAACCCATCGAGAATTGTTCGGGCATTACTCTGCCAATCATGGCAGTAAATGACCTGCTCCATCCAGTCAAAGGGAGCTATTCAGTTACCGATGCCGGCGGAAAAACGCTTATTGATGGCACTTTTGCGCTTGATGCAAATTCAGACGCAATACGCATCGCGTCGCTGCGGCTTGATGCAATCAAGGAAGACAAGCTGATTCTGCTGAACTGGAAGATCGATGGCAAGGAATACCGCAATTTCTATGTCTGCGGTAAAGCGCCATACGACCTCACTCAATATCGCAAGTGGCACAATTTGATCGAGTCCGGAAAATAATATCGATAACAACGGGCGGAGGATTTGCCCTCCGCCCGTCAATCTATTGCCTAAATGCCGCCAGTTACTGCTTCGACATTTAGCTGAAATGCTTTAAGGCCGTCGCGTTTCGCGGTGGTATTGCGCATTTTGTCGATTGCCGCCATGATGCGCGGTGCGTCGTCGTCTTCGACTGTCGCCATCAGCATGCCGTTAGCGCCGGGCCAGACCGAGCTGTCGAAGCGTGCGCCGGTGGTCTTTCCTTGCCCGAAGACGCGTGGCCATTGAGTAAAGCACTGCACGCCAAGCTTCGGGAGCTCTTCAAGCAGCTCGTTTTCAATCGAGACATTATAAGCGATGAGGAGCATCTTCATGCGGCGGGATTCCTTTTTGCAACAAATGAGTAGAGTGTCGGAATGAATGCGAGCGTGACCAATGTGGAGATGCTCAAGCCTCCGATAATGGTCACTGCAAGCGGGCTCCACATTTCGGAGCCGGTGCTACCGGAAATCGCCATCGGAATCATGCCGAAGACGGTCGTCAGCGTCGTCATCAAGACAGGCCGCAGACGCTGGCGCCCTGACCGCGTAATCGCTTCGGTGACGTCCTCGCCGCGTGCGAGCAGGATATTGATGTAGTCGATCAGCACAATCGCGTTATTCACGACAGTTCCGACGAGCATGATGAGGCCGATGAAGCTCATGATATTGAGCGTCATGCCAGTCATACCGAGTGCAAAGATTGCGCCTGCGAATGCGAATGGGATGGAGAACATCACGACGAATGGCGCCATATATGATTCAAATTCGGCGGCCATCACCATATAGACGAGGATGATGCCGAGAATCAGCATCAATGTCAAATCGCTAAATGCGGATCCCTGTTCCTTAATCTGTCCCGCATAATCCAGTGAGATGCCCTGGGGCAGCACGACTTCATTTGCAATGGATTGCTTGAGGTCAGCGGCTACTTCGCCCAATGATCGGCCATAGATGTCGATTTGCAGATAGACGACGCGTTCCTGATCGACGCGGTTGATTGTGACGGGGCCCAGTTCTTCCGTGATGTCGGCAAATGCGTCAATGCGGATGCGGCGGCCATCGACGACAATTTCCGAATTGAGGATGTCGCTGACAGTACGGCGTTCGTCTTCGCCCAGCTGGACAAAGATGTCGTATTCATTTTCGCCTTGACGGAATGTACTTGCGGCTTTGCCGTAGAAGAGCGTACGCACGGCAGTCACGATATTATCGACATTTACGCCGAGTGATGCGGCGGCTGCGCGGTCGATATTGATGACAAGCTCGCGGTTGCCATTATCGAATGTGATATTCGGATCGACTGCGCCGGGTGTGCGCAGTGCGATATCGCGGATTTGTCCCGCGACACGCAAGCTGGTATCCAGATCATATCCCAGCACTTTGACGATGATCGGCTTTTCGTTGGAGCCGCCCATCATCATCGTCATCAAGCGGTTTGAAGTCGAGAGGAAGACGCGGTCCAGTTCCGGCCATGTGCGCAGTTCCTTAAGGATTTCATTGCCGAGATCTGCGGTCAGATATGGCCGTTCTTCGCGCGGGACATATTTGAGATTGACGCGTCCGGTATGCGAGCTGTTATTGCCCCAGCCATTGCGGGATGCGCCGGCGCGCCAGTTGTTGAAGCGTATGCCGCTGGTGCGTGGTGTGCCGTCTTCGTCGTCTGCTATCTTTCCGCCCAATTGCTGAAGCATCTCGGCTTCTTTGCGCTGCGCGACTTCTGTGATGCGCTGCGCGACATCAGCGGTCAGCTCAGCACGCGTCGAGACTGGCAACTGGAAGCGCACAGTCATCTCGCCAGTATCCTGATCCGGCGTAAATTCGGTGCCGACAAATGGTATGCAGATAATTGCTGCGCCGACAATCAATGCGCCGGTGATAATCACCGTATAGCGGTGGCGCAGGCACAATCCCAGGAAACGGCCGTAGAGCGCTTCAAAGCCAAGGAAATACTTCTCGGACCAATTGTACATGCGTTGCGAGATGCTCGGTTTTGCTAGTGCGCTGTAATCGACTGCCGGTTTGAGCAATTTACTGGAGAGCATCGGCGTGAGCATCAGCGCGCAGACCATACTGGCCAATAGCGTCGCAGTAACCAGGCCGCCTAGCTGACGGAAGATGATGCCAGTCGCGCCTTCGACAAATACCAGCGGCAGGAAGATGCAAATCGTCGTGCCCGTCGAAGCAATCAATGAGAGCGTGACTTCGGATGCAGCAAACATTGCGGATTCGCGTACGCGCGTGCCGCGATTGACATACGACGTGATATTTTCCAGGACGACAATCGCGTTATCGACGACCATGCCGATGGCAATTGCCAATGCGGACAAGCTGATCATATTGATCGTCCAGCCCATGAAATACATGTAGCAGAATGCGATAATCAGCGAGAACGGAATCGTCAGCGTGATAATCAGCGATGAACGGATATTGCGTAGGAAGAAGAATGAGACGATAATCACAAACAGTCCGCCCCACAATACCGTCCCTTTGACATTGTCCACGGACTGCGTAATAAATGTCGATGAGTCATTGACAATGAAGAATTTGATGTCCTGCGGCAGGACTTTTTCGAGCTCTTTGAGCTCTTTGCGGACCGCTTCGCAGACTGCGACAGTATTTGCGCCAGTGCGCTTCTGCACCATCATCATCATGCCGTCGCGCCCCATTGTGCGCACATACTGTGTAATTTCCTCAAATGCGTCATTGACGTCGGCGACATCCTTGAGGCGCACGATTGATCCGTTGTGGCGCAGCAGCGGAATTTCGCGAATTTGCGCAGGCGTGTCATATTCGCCAAGCACGCGGATTGTGTATTCGGTGCGCCCCAGCTTCAATGAGCCGGCGGGAAGTGTCTTGTTTTCATCATCAATCGCATTCTCGATGTCCTTAAGCGTCAAGCCATATCCCGCGAGTTTCTCGCGCGACAGCGTAATCGTGATCTGGCGCTGCAATCCACCGAATGAATCGACGGATCCGACGCCATCCAAGCGCTGAAGCGGCTGCGCGACTTCGTCATCGATAATATCGTAGAGTTTCTCGATTGATTCCTTTGCGGTGACGCCGATCATCATAATCGGCATATCCGCGGAGTCGAATTTCAGAATCATCGGAGTATCGACGTCATCCGGGAGCGAGTCCTTCGCGAGATCGACTTTACTGCGCACGTCATTGGATGCTTCGTCAATATTGGTTCCCCACGTGAATGTGCATGAGATATTTGAGACGCCTTCCGAAGTGCTGGAGCGAATCTCATCAAGATTTGAGACCGAACCCAAGCGTTTCTCCAAGACACGCGTGACTTTGCTTTCGACATCTTCTGCGGATGCGCCTTCCCACGTCGTCTTCACTGTCACGCGTGTCGGCTCGATATCCGGCATCAAGTCAATGCCGAGCTTGCTGAAGCTGATGATGCCCAGCACTAGCACCGCGATAAACAGCATCGCGGTCGCAACTGGTCGGCGTACGCCAAATTCAGGTAGTTTCATACCGTGCGCTTCCCCCGATTACTGCTTGGCTTCCGATGACTTTGCCGGCGCGTCAATGCGATGAATTGTACTGCCGTCAGTCAGACGATGCGCGCCTTGCACGACGACTTCGTCGCCCTCATTGAGCCCTTCCAGTACTTCGACGAGATTGCCGCTGCTGATGCCCAGTTTCACCGGCACGGCACGGACTTTGTCGCCATTGCAGACAAAGACGATATTCTTTTCCAATACGCGCGTGGGCAAATCCTGCTCGACGACGACGACATTGCGGTGCTCATCCAGGAGCAGATCTACGGTTGCGTACATGCCGTCATGCAACAGCCGGCGCCGGACTGTATCATCCTTTGGATTTTCGATGCGGATTTCAACTTGCGCAGTACGCGTCGCAGTATCAACGGATGGATAAATCTTATTGACGACGCACTCGATCGCCATCTGCGGCGCAGTCGCGGGATGGAGTATTGCGCGTGTCTTGCCGGCAATCACTTTGCCGAGATGATTCACCGGAATTGCAATCAAAATCTTCACAGTATCCATTGCGACCATGGTGACAATTGCGGTATTGGTGGTCACCATAGTGCCGGGGTCGATATGCTTGATGCTGACGATGCCGTCCATTGGCGCATAAATGCGTGTTTCATCAAAATTGAGCTGCGCTTGTTCGAGTGTCGCTTGTGACTGTTCGAGTGTCGCTTTCGCTTGGTTGATTGCCGCTTCGGCGGAGAGGATTGCGGCTTGAGCTGCGCTCTCATCGGCATTGCAGCGCTTCAAATCGGCGGTCGCTTGCGCAAATGCCGTGCGCGCTAGATCGAGATTTTGCGTCGCAGACGCTTGTTTGGAGACTAGATTCTCCTGCCGTTTCAGCTCGCGCTCCTTGTCATCATAATTGGCTTGGCTGGAAGCAGTCGCGGCTTTGGTTGCCAGATAAGCGGCTTTTTTCTGCTCAAGTGTTGCTGCGCTTGCGCTCACTGCCGCTTCGGCTGCGGATTTAGCCGCTTTCGCACTGGAAAGCTGCGCGTGATATTCGCGGTCATCCAATTGCGCGAGCTTCATGCCTTTGCGCACTCGCACGCCCTCTTCAACCGGCGTGCCATCCTCTAATTCCAGCGACACCAGCCGCCCCGAGACTTTCGGCTGCAATTGCACTTTGCGCATTGCTTCGACATCGCCATTGAATGTGAGCGTATTCAGAATATCGGCGCGGCGGACGCGCGCAGTCCGCACACTCACTGCGCTATCAAAGGACTTGATTGCTTGCTGCTTGAGCACTTCCGAACGATGCGCGGAAATTTTCTGCATCGCGTATGATGCAGCAAAGAGGATGACAATCGCCAACGCGAGAATAGAAATAGTACGAAATCGTGACATAGAGCAATTCACCAATGAGACATTCCACCTAGAGTGGAAAATACCAAGAACACAGAGATGGCTTAATGCGCCATCCGTCAAACAACTGTTCGATTATAACCGCCTAAAATTGCCGGCGTCAATACTATAACGGATATTACGCTGTAATATTGTATTGTTATCAAGAAAAGATAGCGCGGAATTTTTCGGAATTAGCCAAAGATGCGGATGAATTCGCGGTGGATGGCTTTGTCGTGATACTTGTCGTTTTGGCTGTCCGCTATGTCATCAGCTGAATATCCGGAGAGGATGCCGATGATAGTGATTGCGTGGGTAGTTTCGTCACACGTGAAGCGCACACGCCATGTGCGATAGGCCAGAAGTGGCGTATTGTCCGGGGATTGCGGATCGAAGATGAGGCGGTTGCGCTTACGGTTCAGCGGTGTCGTGCCGAGTCGGTCTGTGATGAATGCGCCGATGCATTCAACGCCGTGTGTCGCAAGCCATTCCAGCTGTGTCTCTGCTTTTGGCGCGTAGCTGACGGAGTACGATTGCTCGGAGTGTTCTGTCCAGCCAGCTTTGGCATCAGGAAATGCATCCGCATACGGCAAGTATGGCTTGATGTCCAGTATCGGCGTGCCGTCCAGCAAGTCGTGCTCTGCGATAGCGAGCTCCAACTGAGTTTCATTGACCGACAGCAGTTTTACGCAGGAGAGGCCGATCGGGTTGGGGCGATAAGGCGAGCGGCTCGCAAATACTCCGACTTTGCGTGTGACATGGCGTGGCGGCATCACTTTTGCGTGCCACGCGCATCCCGTGCGGTCAAACAAAAAGAGCAACCAGATGCGTTCAAAGCCCTCAAGATCCGCCAATGCGCCGCGATAGCATTCATCGAGTTTCACGACGCCGCAGTTGTCGCCTGCTAGGATGCCTTGCCGTGGCACATCGTATGTAAAGCGCGCGTTAGTGTGAAAATAGCCGATCGGGGAGAACATTGGATTGCGCTCGTCAGAGACCACGCGTGATTAGCCCAGCCAGATGTCGCGTGATGCGTCGGAAGGCATGCGCCAGTCGCCGCGCGGAGAGAGTGCGATTGTGCCGACTTTCGGGCCGTCGGGCATGCAATTGCGCTTGAATTGCTGGTTGAAGAATCTGCGGACAAAGAGTGCGAGCGCGTCATCGACTTGCTGAAGCGTGACCGTGTCGCCGAATGCATAGAGCGCGAGTGCGCGCAGATTTTCAGGATTCTCGGAGTAGCGCAGGAAGTAATAGAGGAAGAAATCGTGCAAGTCGTATTTGCCGAGGATGCTCTCGGTATGCTGGTTGCCGCCGGGCAGCAACTCAGGCGAGACTGGCGTGTCATTGACATCGCGCAGGATTGCCGCCAGCGCATGCGATTGCGTGTTTGCAGCGTAGTATTCGACAAGATAGCGCACGAGCGTCTTGGGAATGCCGCAATTGACGCAGTACATCGACATGTGGTCGCCATTATATGTGCTCCAGCCGAGCGCGATTTCCGAGAGGTCGCCAGTGCCGACAACCAGCCCGTTGAGCTCATTGGCCAGATCCATGAGGATTTGCGTACGTTCGCGCGCTTGGCTGTTTTCATAGACGACATTGAGGTTGTCGGGATCATGCCCGATATCCGCGAAATGCTGTTCGACAGCGGCTTTGATTGAGATTTCGCGGAGTTGGCAGCCGATTTCGCGTGCCATGCCGACTGCGTTGTCGTGTGTGCGCTTGCCTGTGCCCATGCCGGGCATTGTGACTGCGCAAATGAGTGTGCGCGGCAATTTGAGCAAGTCGCAGCATTGTGCGCACACTAGCAGCGCGAGCGTCGAATCCAAACCGCCGGAGAGGCCGACGACGAGGCTTTTTGCGCCAGTATGTGCGACGCGCTTCGCAAGTCCTGTCGCTTGGATGTTAAAGAGTTCCTTGCAACGCGCAGTGCGGTCATCTGCCCGTTCGGGGACAAATGGATGCGGTGCAATCGTGCGGTATTTGAGCGTCGTGCATTGCGGGACTGCGTCGGCTTTAATGACGCGGCATGGTGTGCGCGGTACATCATTGAAGCTGGTCCAGGAACGGCGTTGCTGTTCCATCCATGCGGGGCGGCATTCCGTGAAAAGCAGTGCGCCATCTTGTTCAAAACGCTGATTTTCGGCGAGCATGCGGCCATTTTCGCAAATCATCGCGTGGCCGGAGAAGACCAAGTCGCTAGTTGATTCATGGACGCCTGCGCCGGCCAGTGCGTAGATTGCGGAGTATCGTGCGGACAGTCCGCTGACTAGACTTGCGCGATATTGTGCTTTGCCTGCCAATTCCGGACCGGCCGAGAGGTTGAAGAGCAGCTTTGCGCCATTGAGCGCGAGATTCGCGGATGGCGGCACGACTGCCCACATATCCTCGCATAATTCTGCGGAGAAGACAAAATCCTTGCCAGCATCAAATATCAAGTCATTGCCTAGCGGGACAGTAAATCCGGCAAACTCGACTTCCTGGCCGTCAAATTCGTTGATTGAGCGGAATTGGCGTTTTTCGTAGAATTCGCGATAATTCGGCAGATATGTCTTGCCGCATAATCCGAGCAAGCGGCCATTTTGAATGACGGCTGCAGTATTGAAGAGCCGGCTACGCACGCGTACTGGTGTGCCGACGATCAGCACCATCGGATTGCCAGCTGTCGCGTGGATGATACGTGCCAGTTCGCGCTGTGCACTCTCCAGCAATGGCCGCTGTTCAAAGAGGTCGCCGCATGTATAGCCGGTGAGTGCTAATTCGGGTAAGACGAGCAGCGCCGCTCCTTCCGCCGATGCCGCTGCATATAGACGCAGGATTTCGTCAGCATTGGCGCGTGGATTTGCGACTGTTACTCGTGGAACACCGGATGCGATGCGGTAAAAATCTTGAAGCATAAGATATGTTTGCAAATTACACTAACACTTACACGCCGAATCGCGTGAAGAACGCGCATAATATAATGGAAACGATAGGGACGTCCTGATTCCGTGCCGCTGTATGCGTGGGCAACTTCGCGGATTTCGGTAACACTCGCATAGCTTTGCAAAACAAAAAAAAAGTATTACATTAACGCGCTTTAACAAATTTCAATCCATTTTCACATATAATAAGCACCTGTTTGCAGTGAGATAGCGCTCTTGTCACCGAATCGGAGCATGCGGTCGCAATGTATTCAGGAATAAGTTCAGTACGGAGCACTATAATGTACGCAATCATCAAAACATCGGGCAAGCAGTATAAAGTCGAGCCCGGCCAGGATATTGAAATTGACCGCATTGCCGGCGAAGTCGGCGCTGCAGTTGATTTCAGCGATGTTCTGGCAATCTTCAATGGCGACGCAACCAAATTTGGCACACCGGTAGTTGAGGGCGCAGTCGTCAAGGCAGAAATCAAGGATCATTTCCGCGGCCCGAAGCTGATTGTCTTCAAGATGAAGCGCCGTAAGCGCAGCCGTTGCAAGAATGGCCATCGCCAGGACATGACACGTTTGACGATTAAGGAGATTGTCGGCGCATAACCGCAATACTGTAATCGTTGATAGTAGAAGCTTGAAAAAATCGGAGCGTGTATGCACTTTGCGGTGCGTCATGCTCCGATTTTTCTGTTTTATCAACAAATTGCATTACACTGTACGATTATGATGAACGCATGGGATGTATTGAGTGAGCGTGGATTCATTTACCAGGCTACGGATGCCGATGCAATGCGCAAATTGCTCGGCGATCAATCGGTCACATTTTATGTCGGCTTTGATCCGACGGGCAGTTCATTGCACATCGGGCACTTGCTGCCGGTGATGGCGATGCGGTGGCTGCAGAAGTGCGGACATCGACCGCTCGCGCTGGTTGGCGGCGGCACTGCGATGATTGGCGACCCTTCCGGCAAGACCGAAGCGCGGCCGATTATGACAGTTGAGACGATTGACCATAATGCCGCGTGTCTGCAGAAGCAGCTCTCGTGCTTCCTCGATTTCTCCGAAGGCAAAGCGCAGCTGGTGAATAACGCAGAGTGGCTGCGTGACCTCAAATTCATCGATTTCATTCGCGATATCGGTTCACTCTTCAGTGTCAATAAGATGCTGGCTGCGGAGTCGGCGAAGATGCGTCTGGAGGGCAGCGGCCTCTCCTTCCTGGAATTCAGCTATCCGCTGTTGCAGTCCTACGACTTCAATATCCTCAATCAGAAGTATGGCTGCCTCTGCCAGTTCGGCGGCCAGGATCAGTGGGGCAATATTGTCGCGGGCGTTGATCTGACGCGCCGTTTGCAGAGCAAGGAAGTCTTCGGCGCGACATTCCCGCTGCTGCTCAAGAGCGACGGCACGAAATTCGGCAAGACCGCGGGCGGCGCAGTCTGGCTGGATGCAAATCGCACGACGCCATTTGAGTACTATCAATTCTGGCGCAATGTCGATGACGGCGATGTCCAGCGTCTGCTGGGATATTTCACTGCATTGCCGATGGACGAAGTGCGCCGTCTGGGCGCATTGCCGTCGCCGCAAATCAACCGCGCGAAAGAGATTCTTGCATACGAAGCGACTGCGTTAGTGCATGGCCATGACGCGGCAGCTGCTGCTTATATGGCGGCTGGCACGCAATTCGGTTTTGCGGATCCCAATGGCACGATTGAGACTTCCAGTGCAGTTGCGAAGATTTCTGCGGATGATGCGCGCGAAGCAATTCCTTCCATCACAATTACTGCAGACGAAGCGGCTGCGGGTGTCGGCGTGCTCACATTGCTCGTGAAAGCAGGGTTGTGCAATACTAACGGCGATGCACGCCGGTTGGTAATGGGCGGCGGATGCTATATTGGCGATGAGCGCATCAGCGATCCGAAGCAAGTCGTCACGACCGCAAATTTTGGCGGCAATGGCGAGTTGATGCTGCGCGCGGGCAAGAAAGCGCGTAAGCGCGTCTTGATTGGCTAATCTATAGAAGAGAGAAGAAGACAATGGCGGGAAATATCGATCCACGCGCAGTCATTGAGGATGGCGCGACTATTGGCGAAGACGTCACGATTGGTCCATTTGCGGTAATCGGTGCGGGAGCGCGCATTGGCGACGGCTGCCGCATCGGACCGCATGTCGTCATCAGTGGCAATACGACAATTGGCGCGCGCACGAAAATTCACACTGGTGCGAATATCGGTGATGAACCGCAGGATCTGCATTACACCGGCGCGAATTCCTTCACGGACATTGGTGAGGATTGCATCATCCGCGAGTATGTCACGATTCACCGTGGCGTTGAAGAGGGCAGCCATACAGTTGTCGGCAACCGCGTGTTGCTGATGGCATTTTCGCATCTCGGTCATAATTGCCAGATTGCGGACGATGTCGTCATTGCGAATGCGAGTTTGCTGGCAGGGCGAGTCGAAGTCGGCTATCACGCATTCATCAGCGCGCAAGTGATGATTCATCAATTCACGCGTGTCGGGTCGCTGGCGATGATCGGCGGAGGCAATGCGGTCACGCAGGATGTCCCGCCATTCTCGATGCTCCAAGGTGATGCCATCCAGGGCATCAATGCAGTCGGGTTGCGGCGTGCCGGCTGGGATGTCGAGACGATTGGCTCAATCAAAGAAGCGCTGCGGCTAGTCTGCTTCAGCGGCTTGAGCCGTCCCAATGCGATTGAAGAGATTCGCGCGAAGCTCCGGCCAGTGCCGCAAGTCGTCGAATTTGTCCAATTCCTCGAGACGACGAAGCGCGGAATTTTGATGGGACATCGCAACGGTTAGAAGATGCGTAGTGTCCTGTTCATCTTCATTAATCTCGCGATGCTGGCTTGTGCAGCGCCGTTACGGTTGTTTGTGACGATTGCGCCGCAGCGTGAGATTGTGCAGCGTGTCGCCGGATTAGATGCGCAAGTCACAGTGCTAGTGCCGCCTGGCATGTCGCCGGAGAATTTTTCGCCGGATGCGCGGACACTCAATGCATTGTCGCGTGCTGATTTCTATTTCACTATCGGCATCGCGAGCGAGGATGCGATGTTGCCGAAATTGCAGCGGCTGAATCGCGCGTTGCGGATAATCGCGCCGTCGCCGAAGCTCAATGTGCGCAATTTTGCGCCGCCGGGCGAAGGACGCGACCCACATCTGTGGCTTGACGCGGATAATATCCAAGTCATGGCAATGCAAGTCGTTGAAGTCCTGACCGCTGCGCATCCCGAAGAAGCTGCGCAATTTCGTGTCAGAGCAGAGCAGTACTGCAAGCAGATAAAAGCGTCAGATGAACAGATTGCGGCGATGCTTGCGCCATTGCGCGGGCGCGTTGCGCTGGTCTATCATCCCGCATTTGCATACTTCTTCGAACGCTATGGCATGCGGCAATTGCCGATTGAATTAGAGGGCAAGGAGCCGCCAGGCGGCTATCTGGGTAAAGTCGTGCGTGAAGCGCGCAATGCGCAATGCCCAGTGCTGTTTGTGCAGCCGCAAGTCAATGAGCGCGCAGTGCGGACAATTTCGAGCGAAGTCGGCTGTGGCGTCTGCGTGCTCGATCCACTGCCACCGGTGCTCTCGGACGGATTGCTCAAGCTGGCACGCACGATTGCCGATGCATACGGATTGAAATAGTCCGGCTATCTTCTGTCATGAACGCAGTCACTGTCGAAAATTTATGTTTTGGCTATGAGGAGCGCGAAGTATTGCACAATGTCAATCTCGCGATTCCGGAGCGCGATTTTGCCATAATCGTCGGTCCCAATGGCGGTGGCAAAAGTACGCTGTTGAAGCTGATGCTGGGGTTGCTGAAACCGCGCTATGGCACTGTCAAAATCTTCGGCGATGCGCCGGAAAAACAGCTGTGCAAGCTCGGCTATGTCCCGCAGTCATTGCAATACGACCCCAATTTCCCGATCGATGTGCTTGAGACTGTCTTGCTCGGGCGGATTGAGCGCCATTGCTGCGGCGGATTCGACCAGGATGATCGTCGGATTGCGCTGAAAGCGCTTGCTGAAGTGGGTCTGGCTGGCCGTGAGCATGACGCATACTCTGAATTGTCCGGTGGGCAGCGCCAGCGCGTGCTCATTGCGCAAGCACTGGCGTCCGAACCGCAGATGCTACTGCTGGATGAGCCCGGCGCTAATCTGGATACGCCTGGCGTGCACACGATCTACTCGTTGCTCAAGCAATTGAGCGAACGGCTGACGATTGTGATGGTCTCGCATAATCTCTCGATGGTCGAGTCATTTGCGAAGCATGTCATTTGTGTAAACCACACCGTCGATATGCATGACATCAGCGAAGTGAGCGGCCATGAGCTGCAGCATGGCGACTGGATTCACATCTTCCACGAAAAATGCCCCGTGTGCGAAAGCGAGTTTGCGGCACACGGTACAACAAGCTAGGATTATGCCCGAGGTTATTCGCTTAACCGATCTCCGCAAAGAATTTCAAATGGGTGACACG
>CAVGNO010000012.1:13734-19852 GCA_963630475.1 Blautia faecis
ACACGGTAGTGCGTGCGCTCAAGGGGCTCTCTTTTGTGATGGAGCGCGGGGACTATGTCTCAATCATGGGCACTTCGGGATCCGGTAAAAGCACGCTCCTCAATATCCTCGGATGCTTGGATACGCCGAGCAGCGGCGACTATTTCCTCGAAGGGCAGAATGTCGCGCGGATGAATGATCGCCAGCTCTCGGAAGTGCGCGGGCGCAAATTCGGCTTTATCTTCCAGTCGTTCAACTTAATCAGCCAGCTGACGGTATTGGAAAATATCGAAGTGCCGTTGTTTTATCAGGGATGGGGCGAGCATGAGAGCCGCCAGCGTTCGCTGAAATTAGCGGAGATGGTCGGGTTGAGCCATCGTCTCTCCCATCGCCCGAATGAACTGTCGGGCGGCCAGCGCCAGCGCGTCGCAATCGCACGCGCATTGGCTAATGACCCGTCGATCATCTTCGCCGATGAGCCGACAGGCAACCTCGACCACAATACCGGCCTGGAGATTATGGAAGTCCTGGATGGCCTGGCAAAACAGGGGCGTTCAATTATTCTCGTGACGCATGAAGCGGCGATTGCCCAGCATGCGCACCGCATCATCACTCTCCTGGATGGAGAAATTGCTTCGGATTGCGCGACAAAATGCTGAAGATGCTCTCAAAATTCCGCCGCATCATCAAGCTGGGACTCCACAGCTTGATTGAGCATAAATTGCGCTCATTCCTGACCGCATTGGGCGTCATCTTCGGCGTCGGCAGCGTGATTGCGATGCTGGCAATTGGCGAAGGCGCGTCGTATGAAGCGCGCGAACAGATTCGCACGATGGGCTCCGCGAATATCATCATCCGGTCAGTCAAACCGCCGAACACTGGCGGTGCGTCGCGTGGCGCATTAGTCACATACGGCTTGACATACGAGGATTTGCTCCGCATCCGCGAACTCTATCCGCAGATTCAGATTCATGTGCCTGCACGTGAAATCAATATGCGCTTGCGCTATAATGATGTGCTTGCACCCGGCAAGATTGTCGGGACTGTGCCGTGGGCAATGACGCGCTCATCGATGAAATTGCAAGCTGGGCGCTTCATTGACACATACGACATGACAAACAGCGACAATGCCGCAGTGATCACCGCGGCGACTGCGCGCAGGCTCTTTGTCCTCGAATATCCCGTCGGCAAGAATTTCTATATCGGCAAGGAAGCTTATCAAGTCGTCGGCGTAATTGATGACATGGCATCAAAGAGTGGCGGCAGTGACAATAGCAGGCCGTCGTCGTCATCTAGCGGCAAGGATGCCGGCACTGCCAAGGAGTTTTATGAAGTGTATATTCCCATTACTGCGGCAACACGCCGCTTTGGTCAAATCATCGTGAGCCATGAATCGGGTTCGCGTACGATGGAACGCGTTGAGTTGCATCGCTTGACTCTGACTGCGCCGAGTGAAGACGCAGTGCCGGCGCTGGCGGCTTCAGTGCGCGCGACATTGCAGCAGAATCACAAAACCGTCGATTACGAACTGACCGTGCCGTTGGAGCTGCTGAAGCAAGCGGAGCAGACGAAGCGCATCTTCAATATCGTGCTGGGGAGTATCGCGGCTATCAGCTTGCTGGTCGGCGGTATCGGCATCATGAATATCATGCTGGCCAGTGTCACTGAACGCACGCGCGAAATCGGCATCCGCCGTGCTCTGGGCGCGACACGTGCGGACATCGTAGTGCAATTTCTAGTTGAAGCGCTTTTGCTCTCGCTCATTGGCGGCTTAATCGGCGTTGGTCTCGGCATCGCAGTGCCGAAACTGGTCACGCATCTAGCCGGGCTTGTCACAATTATCCAAGCTGACGCAATCATCCTGGCATTTTCGATTTCGCTGGGGACTGGCATCATCTTCGGACTCTATCCCGCAATCCGCGCTGCCGCACTCTCGCCTATTGAAGCATTGCGGCATGAATAATGCAATCAACTGCACTGACAATCTATCGCAATTGGATGCGCGCAAATTTCCTGCAAAGCATGATGCTGATGCTGTCGGGACTCTGCGTGCATCTCTTCCTGCTGTCATTTACTGCCGAGAATGACGCGGAAGCGACTGCGATGCCGGGGAAGCTTGCGACGGGCTTTGGCATCACGCTTGCACTGTATTTCTTCTTCTGGTGGTTCCGTAACCGCCGCTTGCAATATGGCGATAAGAGCGGTTTGCGCTACTGGTACCTCGATTGCGTGCTTCTTGCGGCATTCCCATTCAGCCTCTATGTCACAAATGTCGCTGACAATCCGTTTCTGACGCTGATGGGCTGCGGTGTGATCGTCTGGCAGATTCGCGCACTCTATCGCTCATCCTATTTGACTGCACGGCAATTTCTGCGCAACCGCCTGTCACTGCGCCGGATGATGCGTGAAAATAAAGACGACAGCGGTCAAGTGGGCGCGCATCTGAACAGCTGGTGCCTGACATGTGCGATTATCCTCGCATTCATGATCGCATACAATGGCGGGCGGCCGTATACGGAGGCGCAGTCGATGCTTGCGATTGCCGCGCGCGCAGCATTTGCCAGCGGCGTACTCCTCTTCCTGTGGTGGCGCGTTATCCTCGCGCTCTATCACAGATATTGGCGGCATCAGATGCCGCCATGGCCATTTTGGCTGTTTATGCTCACGATGCCATTGCTGCCGCTTGTGCTGGCGATGGATAGAGCACTCATCCTGGTCTGGATTATCCCCGCAGTGCTGCTACATTTGCTTTGCGGCTGTCTGTTTCTCCACTATGCAGGCGGACGCCCATCGCGGCTATGGGAGTGGCTGCTTCTGCATCCCGCGCATCTGCTCGCATGCAGCTTTGTGATTATCATCACGATCGGTAGCTACTTGCTCTCGCTGCCATGCTGCGACAGCACTGGGCAGGGGCTGTATCTGCAGGACGCGCTCTTCACTGCGACGAGCGCGGTATGCGTCACCGGATTATGCGTAATCGATGTCGCACACCGCTTGACTGACATCGGCCAGATCATCCTCGCAGTCCTGATTCAGCTCGGCTCATTGGGGATCATGACTGTCGGTTCATTCTTTGCATTGAGCTTCGGCCATCGCTTAGGCGTTCTGGAGAGCTCCGCATTGCGCAATATGACTGGCGAGGAACGCAGCGCATTGGCGAAACGATTGATTCGCACCGTCATCCTGTTGAGCATTGCAATCGAGAGCATCGGCGTACTCTGCTTGACTTCATATTTTATCTGGGACAACACATTTGGCGATAACGGTGAAGCGCTGAAGCAGGGTATCTTCCTCGCGCTGAATTCGTTCTGCAACTCGGGCTTCTCAATTCTCCCCAATAGCTGCATGCAACTGCAGCATGCCGTCATACCGCTGTTATTGCTGTCAGTGTTGATTACCATCGGTGCGCTGGGGTATCAAGTGCTGGCCAATTTGTGGAGCCGCCTCTTTGAACGCAGGCCACTTCTGCTTCCGCCGCATGTCAAGCTGATTTTATATGTCAGCGCGATTCTGACACTCTGCGGGACGCTGATGATTTATGTCTGCGAATACAGCAATTCGCTCAATGGCTTGTCCTGGGATGAACGGCTTGCAAACGCGCTTTTCCAAGCGCAGAGCTGCCGCACTGCCGGCTTCAACTCGGTCGATGTGAGCGCATGGCGCCCAGTCACGCGCCTTTTCACTGTCTTCCTGATGTTCTGCGGCGGTGCGCCTGGCTCCAATGCCGGTGGTATCCGCGTAACGACTGTCGGCATCCTCGTGATGCTAGTCTGCTCGATGATTCGCGGTCGCCGCGAAGTCGTTCTCTTCCACACAACAGTGAGTGAACAGACAATTCGGCAAGCCATCGCGGTATTGCTGACTGCATTGACGAGCGTCTTTGCCGCGACATTGCTATTGAGTGCGCGCTTCCCCGATGTGCCTCCGATGGCAATCCTTTTCGAGACCGTTTCTGCAATCGGCACCGTGGGCTTAAGCAGTGGCTTCACTGCGCAGCTCGATCTCTTTGGCAAGATTGTGATGATTGCATTGATGCTGGCCGGCCGAATCGGCTTCCTCACACTGATTTCGCTGTTGAGCGCCGACCGGACTCCTTCACATATCCACTATCCGACCAACCGCATTATGATCGGGTAGATGGTCCATCATTCAAGATTATGATGTTACGAAAATCCATTCGCATTGCTGTAATCGGCATGGGGACATTTGGCACTGAGACGGCCAGGTCGCTGATGCAATCCGGAATCCCCGTGTGCGCGATCGATTCAAATGCCGAAATCGTCGAAAACCTCAAAGACCAAGTGACTGTCGCATTGTGCTTGGACAGCACGGATGAAAATGCGCTGCGCGAAGCCGATATCGGCTCATTCGATGTCGCAGTCGTCGCAATCGGCGCAGGCGGTGTCGAAAATTCAATCATGACGACTGCGCTGTTGAAGCAATTTGGCGTGAAGCGGATTATTGCCCGTGCAGTGTCGTCTTTGCATGAACGCATTCTGCGGCAAGTCGGCGCGCAGATGGTCGTGGATCCCGAACGCGAAATGGGCGCACGCGTGGCGAAATTCCTCGCGCGCCCGACGCTCTTTGAAGTCTTGTCGCTGCCGGGCAATACATTGATTGCGAAGATTCCGGTTCCCGAGTCGTTTATCGGCAAGACACTGGTTGAGTTGGATGTGCGCCGCAAGCATGGCGTCAATGTATTGGGAATCGAGCGCGCAGACCATCCCGAAGCAATCAGCGAAGAGTCTATCGTTGATCACTTGGGCTGGGGTGGCACTGATGACTCCGGATACCGATTGCTGATGAATCTCGATCCCGCCCATGACATCCTCAAAGCAGGCGATTACATGCTGATCATGGGGCGCGAAGAAAATGTTACTCGACTGGCGGAGTAGCTCTGTATGAAATTTGCTAAATTTACAATCTGTTTCGGTGTGACGTCGTTGATTGCGCTGGCAATGCTGCTGTGTAGCTGCTCGCGTAGCGCACGCACTCATCACTCCGATGAGTATTACACTGTCCGGCGCGGCAATCTCGACATCACTGTATTGACGAGCGGGAGCTTGGAGACGGCATCGCCGACGAATATCGTCCAGAAGATCGGACGCAGCGCAAAGATTATCAACATCGTCCCCGAAGGCACGGTGATTACACAAGCTGATATAGATGCCGGCCGCATACTGGTCGAATTTGACCGCAAGGATTGCGAGGATGCGCTGTATGAGCGCCAGACTGCATACGATAACGCAGTCTCCTCCGCAGTCAATGCCGAAGAGACGCTTGCGATTCAAATCTCGGATAACGAGAGCGCAATCCGCAAAGCGGAACTGGAAGTGATTTATGCCGAAAACGACTTCAAGAAGCTGGTCGGCGAAAAGCTTGCTGCGGATTGCCGGGATAAGCTCCCGGAAAATCTGGCTGGACTTCTGGATGACCCGCGTCTGGAAGGCTCCATCTTGTACGACTTGACGACGTATCGCAGCGATATCGAGCTTGCGCAAACTGAAGTGAACCGCGCAGAGCAGACTCTCGAATACACGAAGAAACTCTATGATCTGCAGTTCGTGAGCAAACAGGAATACGAGAATGACCAGCTCTCCGTACGGCAGAAACAGAAGTCGCTTCAGACGACGAAGGGCAAATTTGACCTCTATCTGCGCTTCGATTTCGTCAAAAATGTCCACAAGACGTGGGCGACATGGCAGGAAGCCAAAGCGTCATTGCATCGCGCAGAAGCGAATGCAAAAATCAAGCTCTCGACTGCGGAGACCAAATTGCGCAGTGCAAAACAGTCGTTAAATCAGGCGGAAAAGCGTCTGCGTGAAGCGAAGGAGTCGCTGGAAAATTGCACAATCCGCGCAACAGTTCCCGGACTCGTCGTCTATCAAGCGCCTCGCCGCTGGGAAAATACTGGGCCAATCCAAGCCGGCTCCGAAATCCGTAATCAGCAGATCATTATCCGCTTGCCAAATCTGAATAAGATGCAAGTCAAGACGAATATCCATGAAGCGCAAATCGACATGCTCGCCGAAGAAATGAAAGCAGTCATCACAATCGATGCATTGCCGGGACAGAAATTCTCCGGGAAGATCGTCAATAAGGGATTGCTACCTAGCGCTGAAAACGAATGGCTTAATCC
>CAVGNO010000012.1:19862-23416 GCA_963630475.1 Blautia faecis
GATTTGAAGGTCTATAATGTCCGAATCGGCTTCGATAACTGCCTCGATATCATGCGGCCAGGCATGACTGCGTCTGTCGAAATTCTCGTCGAACAGCTCAAGGATGTGCTGTATGTGCCAATTCAAGCGGTGCAAACCGACATGCAAGGCCGGCATTTTTGCGTAATGGCCGACGGCACTTCACGCGAAGTGCAGCTGGGCAAACGCAGCCGCTCATTCGTCGAAATCATCTCCGGTATCGAGGAAAACGACCAGATCTTCCAGACTGCGCCGGAAATCACACCCGAAGCGTAATGTAACTGATTATAACACAGTAAGAAAACAATGAGTGCAACTATCATCGATGGCAAGCAAGTCGCGGCATCTATCCGCGGCGAATTGGCAGAGCGCATTAAGACGCTGAAGGAGACGCGCGGCATTACGCCGGGATTGGCGGTAATCCTGGTTGGCGAAGATCCCGCATCGCAATCATACGTCCGTGCGAAGGAAAAAGCATGCGCGGAACTCGGTATTTACTCCGACGACAACCGCTTGAGCGCAGATACGACGCAGGAAGAGCTCATCGCGCTCATCGAAGAGAAAAACCGCGATCCGCGCATTCATGGCATTCTCGTGCAATTGCCACTGCCGCGTTCATTCGATACTGATGCTGTCATCGCAGCAATTGCGCCCGAAAAGGATGTCGATGGCTTCGGGCCGGTCAATGTCGGTCGGATGGTGCTTGGGCAGAAATCGTTTATTTCATGCACGCCGCACGGTGTCGTGCAATTGCTCAAGCATGCAGGTGTCGCGACTGCCGGCAAACACGCAGTCATCGTCGGGCGCAGCAATATTGTCGGCAAACCGCTGGCGAATCTGTTGATGCAGAAATCTGCATACGGTGATGCGACCGTAACGGTCTGCCATAGCCGTACGCCCAATCTTGGTGACTATACTCGCCAAGCTGATATTCTGATCGCAGCAATCGGCCGTGCGAATACGATCACTGCGGATATGGTGAAGCCCGGCGCAGTCGTCATCGATGTCGGCGTCAATCGCGTCGAATGCCCGACAGCTCCGCGCGGCTACATCCTGCGAGGCGATGTCGATTTCCCCGCTGTGAGCGAAGTCGCATCGATGATAACGCCGGTTCCCGGTGGCGTCGGCCCCATGACAATCACGATGCTGTTGTTTAACACTGTACAAAGCGCCGAGAACGTCTAGTCTGCGCCATTATGTCTTCCACTGAATACAACTGCATCTATTTGCGCCGTCTGCATTGGCTGCGTGCGGTCGCAGCGGTATTCAGTGGATTGCTTATGAGCGCGGCATTTCCGCCGCTCGAGTGGTCGTGGGTGGCATTCATCGCATTAGTCCCGCTGTTGATAACGCCACTTCCACGCCGCAATATCGAGCGCTTCGGAATCGGCATGCTATTTGGCTATACGCATTTTGCCAGCACATTGCACTGGCTGAATTCAGTTGGCTTCGGCGCGGGATGGCTCCTAGCGCTCTATTGCGCACTCTATCCAACTGCATGGTATTGGTGCATTAGCTTCATTGCGTGGCGCGTCAAGCCCGCCGAGTGCTTAGCGCAAGGCGACAAGCCGTCGTCTGCGCCGCATGCTCCCGGCGCGCGTTTAGTCGGAATAGGCGTCAGCTTCTGGCAGCAAGTTGTAGTCACTTTGAGCGTGATTACGAGCTGGACAATGCTGGAGTGGTTGCGCAGCTGGGTATTCACGGGCTTCCCATGGAATCTTCTCGCGACTTCGCAGGCATTTGAGCCGCTTACGCGGCAATGCATCGCGCTGATCGGGCCATTCGGCCTGGGCACAATCATCATTGCCGTCAATACCGCGCTCGCAATAGTATTGACTTGCTGCGCGAAATGCTTGCGACAGCCCGTATTCTGGCTCTGCGCAATTTTGCTTTTATTATGCATCGGCTATGGCCGTTATTCGCTCGCAAAGCCGAATGCTCAACCATCCGGAAAAACGCTGAAAGTGATGGCAGTGCAGGGCGATCTGCCGGAATGCCGCGAATGGAATGACGAGATATATCGCTTTGCATGGGATCGTTATGCGACTTTGACACGCGATGGCGTCGCTCAAGCACCGCAATTGCCTGATATCGTCGTCTGGCCCGAGGGCGCGCTGCCATGCGCAATCACATTCCCGAAATACGCATCGGATTTGCGCGCGCTGTTGCACCAACTCAATGGCGTGCCGCTACTGCTGGGTGCGATCGATTTCCGGCCAGTCAATTTCAAAGTGCTGCTCAAAAACAGCTATTCGTCTGACGACTATAACTGCTATAATTCCGCATTCCTGCTTAATGCAAATTCGCCGCTGCTGCTCAATCCAAATATTGCAAGCCGCACGGACTACTATGACAAAGTACATCTCGTGCCATTTGGCGAATATGTGCCATTCTCAAAATATTTTCCATGGCTGCCCGGAATAATCGGAATGGGCCGCGATATGGCCAGCGGTAAAAACTACACGCTGTTTACGTGCAAAGATGCGCGTTTCGGCGTCGCAATATGCTTCGAAGATGTCTTCCCCGCGATCTCACGACAATTCATGCGTAATGGCGCGGATTTCCTCATGACTATCACCAACGATTGCTGGTATCCAAATTCATCCGAAGCACGCCAGCATCTCGCACATGCCGTACTCCGTGCTGTCGAAAACCGCACCGCGTTGCTGCGAAGCGGAAATAACAGCGATACATGCCTCATTCTCCCCGATGGCGCTATTATTAATCCGGTTCGTAATGCCGCAGGCGGTCAATACGGCGCCGGTATCGGCTATTACGACGTCCCAATCCCCAGCCAACACAATCTCTCCATGTATTGCATCTACGGAGACTGGATCGCTTGGCTTTGCACAATATTGACAATATCATCGTTGGTTGCCATCTGTATGGCCGGGCCTTGCCCTCGGCCTCGCTTGGGTGGGTGACGCCCCGACGGCTCCCCCCACCATACACACGACCTACCTGCGTCTTCCCCGCAATTTCTTTTCGTGTGTTTCGTGCTTTTCGTGGAAGAAAAAAAAGAAGAATCAGGAAGCGTGTTTTCGCATGAACATTTCGCGGTCCGACATTGCGTATTGCGGGGGGGACATTATTGTCCACGAAAAGCACGAAATGCACGAAAATCTTTGGCGGATAAATCTTGGACATCGCGGTCCGACATCGCGTGTGTTTTGGGACACAAAAATCCGCAGCAACCAAATACCAAAACGCGCACAAAATCCTGGCCTGGCGTGATATTTTAAGCAAATAGAATCAATAATTCTCAGTGTCTTTGATTTTTGATGTGAGCACTGCAAGCCCGCCGGCGATTACTTCGCGCTGCACAATCACGCCTTCAGGCACAGTGAGGCAGACGCTCACAAAAATCCACGGAAACCACACGCCCCATGCGCACAAAATCCAGGCCTGGCGTGTGTCTCAAACATCCCGACGGCTCCCCACACCACACACACGACCTACCTGCGTCTTCCCCGCAATTTTTTTTTCGTGTGTTTCGTGCTTTTCGTGGAAGAAAAAAAAGAAGAATCAGGAAGCGT
>CAVGNO010000013.1:0-4299 GCA_963630475.1 Blautia faecis
GATGGTGCTCAACACCCAGTACTGGGGCAAGAGCGATTGCAGGAGCATCCGCCAGATCAGTGCAATCGGCATGCATGCCGGCATCATCATTGCGGCCGCAATCGCATTGCTTACCGGGCTGTGTCCGGAGATGTGCTTGGGATGGCTGACGCCTGACCAGAGCGCGATTACTGCGGGTGCGCCCTATTTGCGCGTCGTCGCGTGGGCGTATGTGCCATTTGCGATGATGATGCTGTTGCTTTCGTGCTTGCGTAGTGTCGAGATTGTGCGCATTGGCCTGTATGACTCCATTATTGCGCTGGTAGTCAATGTCATCCTCAACTATATCTTCATCTTCGGTAAATTGGGTTGTCCTGCGATGGGCGTAGCGGGTGCTGCGCTGGGAACTGTCCTAGCGCGTTTGGTTGAATTGTGTGTAGTCGCTTGGTATGCATTCTGCTATGACAAGCGGCTCGGACTGAAGATCAGGGATTTCTTCCGCGGCTGGAATTGGCTTTTTGTCCACGACCTCTTCAAATGCGGCTGGCCGTTGATGATGGGGCAGATCGTGTGGGCAATCAACAATTTTGCGCAGACTGCGATTATCGGTCAGATGAATTCGATCGGCATTGCATCGGCGTCGGTCGCCGATATGGCGAACCGGCTGCTTTGGATGGCGACAATCGGCTTTGTCTCCGCAACTGGCATTATTACGGGCAAGACGATCGGCGAGGGCAAATATGAGTTGATGAAGCAATATGCCAAGACGATGCAAGTCATCTTCCTCTGCATCGGAATCTTCTCCGGTTCAGTCGTCTATTTCGGGCAGGATTTGCTGTTGTCATTTTATTCGCTCAAGCCTGATACAATTGCGATGGCCAAGACATTCCTAGTGGTGCTCGCGGTAATTATCACGGGGCGTTGTTATCAAGCGTCATGTTTGCTGGGACTCGTGCGTGCTGGTGGCGATACGTCATTTGTCTTCAAGAATGACACATTCTGGGTATTCTGCTTCGTTTTGCCCAGCGCTTTTATCGCACAGCGTTATCTGCATGCGCCAGTGTGGGTAGTATACGCATGCCTCAACAGCGACCAGATCACCAAATGTTTTGTCGCACTCTGGAAGATCAACAGCTTCAACTGGATGCATAATCTTACGCGCGAAACGAAGTCCTGAAAAAAAAATATCCGCTGGATAACAATTATATTACTCGCGTAACAAGGAGTTTTTCTGAAACAGGATTTCATTTAGATGCCACAGTCATTATTTCTGCAGAATTTACCGGAGATTGCGCGAGGAAAATGGTTATACGACGGTCATGCCGGTGAGGAAATAGCGATCTGTGGCGTATTTGATGATAGCCGTTGTGTGACGGCTGGCAGCTTGTTTGTGGCAATTGCCGGCGAGATTACGGACGGCCATCGATTTATTGAGAGTGCGGTGCAGCGCGGCGCAGTCGCGGTGATTGTGCAGGAAGCGCCGGGCGCAGCGCAGTTGGCTAAAATGCGTGAGATGCATTGCAGCTGTCTGCAAGTCGCGGATTCATTAGCCGCATATCAACGGATTGCCGCATGGCACCGCCGGCAATTCCCGCAGTTGTGTGTTGTCGCGATTACTGGCAGCTGCGGTAAGACGAGCACGAAGGAGATGATTGCGGCGATTGCCGAAAAGCATTTCCCCGGCGGAGTGCTCAAGACTATCGGGAGTACGAATAATCATTTTGGCGTGCCACGCAATCTCCTGCGTATTGATGGGACGACGCGTGTCGCGATAATTGAACTGGGCACGAATCACCCAGGCGAAATCGCAAATCTAGCGCAGATGGTGCAACCGGACATCGGCGTCGTCAGCAATATTGGACGTGCGCATCTGGAATTCTTCCATGACTTGCATGGCGTCGCCGAAGAAAAAAGCGAGTTGCTCGCGCATACTAATGCAGATGGCATTGTGATATATTCGCATGATGCGGCATCGGCGGAAGTGCTCGAGCGCAAAGCGGGAACACGCAAGTGCATCACATTCGGCAGCACGTCTCAAAATGACATTACTTACCGCTATCTCGGAGCCGCTGATGATGCATTCGCAGTCGAATTGCATTGGGCGGACGGCGTGACATTGCCGTTTCAGTGGCGGATTGGCGGTGAACACATGGCGGCCAATGCCGCATGCGCAGCCGCAGTTGCCACCGCGTTGGGCTGCACGCGCGAAGAGATAATCGACGGATTGTCGCAATGCGTTCTGCCGGGAGAACGGCTCGAAAAACGTGTCATCGACGGCGCAGTCTGGATTAACGACGCGTTTAATGCGAATCCCGACAGCATGCGCGCTGCTATCGACTACTTTGCGCAGAATGCGCCAGCGGATGCACAGCAATTCCTTGTGCTGGGCGATATGCTGGAGCTGGGCGGATGCGCAGCGCAGAGTCATCGCGAAATCCTCGATTACGCGCGGCAAAAATGCCCTGTCGCACAAATCTGGACATTGGGTGCGCTGATGGCACAAGCCGCGGAGGACAATGCCGCAGTGCGTGTCTTCACCGAGAAGGACGCATTGCGCACGGCTTTGCAGTCGCAAGTGCGCGCTGGCAGCTGGGTGCTTCTGAAGAGCAGTCACAGCATCGGCCTGGCAAATCTAATCCCACAATAGAAACACGCAGGTTATCACATTGCCCCGGAAAACACGAAAATTCAATATTGATGCGTCAAAAGAGAATGCCGGCAATGCGTCTGGTGTTGATTTGGACAAGACGGTTGTGAGCGCATCGTCCGGCGGTGACGCAGAGAATGGTAAATGCGGGACGGCAGGGCATTATCACTGGCGGCCATTTTCGCCATTGCCGGACAATGTCGACCGCACTAGTGTGCCGGGATGCTACTTGGAAGCGGTGTTAGGCAGCGGCGGCATGGGTACGGTCTATCTAGCGCGTCAGACGAATCTGGACCGCCAGGTCGCAGTCAAGGTCTTGAATCACAATATCGCTAATAACCCGCAATTTATTTCGCGGTTGCGTCAGGAAGCGCATATAATGGGCGCGATGTCGCATCCGAATTTAGTTGGGTGCCATGACATCATCGTTACTCAAAACAGCGCGAGCATTGTGATGGAGTATATCCCCGGTCATCTGGATGGGCGGAATCTGGTCAAGCTGCTGGGGCCGATGCCGGAGTGCTATGTCGTCAAAGTGCTTTTAGCGATTGCGCGTGCGTTGGATTATGCGAATGAGCACAATATCATCCACCGCGATGTCAAGCCGGAAAACATCCTCTTTGCATTCAACCGCGGGCGTGCGCCGCGCAATTATGACGAGCTCTTTTTAGCGCCGGAGTTGCGGATTGCATTGTGCGATTTCGGGATTGCGGATGCGCGCAAGGAATTGCGGACGCAGAGTGACGGCGAAGATGAAAAATCGCAGAAGACAAAAGTGGTGGGCAGTCCGCTTTATATGGCACCGGAGCAGGCAGTGACGCCGGATAAGATTGACAGCCGCGTCGATATCTATGCGTTGGGCGCAACTGCGTACTACTTATTGACTGGCCATGCGCCATTTAACGGTAGCAACTGGGAAGAGATTATCAAAGCGAAATGCCAGGATGGCGTACCCGCGCCAAAAGGGACGCTGCCGCGTTTCAATAACGATTTTGCGCATCTGATCAAGAAGATGGGCGCGCTACTTCCAGAAGACCGCTATGACAATTACAAGACGCTGATTAAGGAACTGGAGCGCATCGAGATGTTTTATGCCGACCGCGCAATGGGTGTCGGCGCATTCGTCTATGGCCATCAGCGGTCGTTGATGATGATTCTCTGCGCACTGCTGATATTGCTGCTGGGAGCATACGGCGCATTGAAGTGGTATGATCATTGGCTTAGTGCGATTGAGGAACGCTTGCCCAATCAAGTCTTCGCGTCTGAATACTGGTCAGATTCAATCCGGAGCTGGCGTTCGTCATTCGATGGCAATAGCGATCGGTTGATTCTGGAAGGCATTCCGAGTAGCCGATTGATCACACTTAAACAGCGGATGTATGTGGATGACTACATGCGCTTCGGCATCGCAGTCTCCGGAACAGGGAAATGCATGCTGACAATCCGTGCGCCGCATGAAGATGATAAAGTGCTGGGGCGCATCGTCTGCTACTCTCAACAAAATAGCGCGCAGATTCGCCTTTATTCGCCCGATTCAGACGGCGGTATTGTCGTGCCGATGCCTCAAAGCTTCCCCGACCAGCATCGCGAGGACGGCTGGGTGGATCTGATGTTGCAGTTCCGCAGTAACTACATTGTGGTCTGGAACCGCAATCAGCTCCTGGGCATAATAC
>CAVGNO010000013.1:4309-22115 GCA_963630475.1 Blautia faecis
GCGGCAGCGTTCCGAGGGCATGTCATTCAGCGTCTCCGCAGTGCCTGATGATACGCACGTGAAATTGCGCAATGTCATCATCGTGCCTGCAAAAGATGCGCGCCGTATGACTCGCGAACTGTAACGGAACAAAATTTTTATCGGCTTTGTCTTACCGGAATAGAAAAATGCGTTAAATTTAGCAGTTGTATCGCTGAATAGGATTTAATACAGTAACTCTGAATCGACTTCACGGATTCAGAAGAGGCTTTTTGGAGACATACACACTATGATGCAATGGAAATTTCGCAGCTTCTGGCACTCGATGCTGGCGGCTACATTTGTGATGACGGCACTGCTGGCGTCTCCCGCGTATTTTGCTGCGGATGATGATGATGACGAGGAGGAGGAGACCGCCGCCGCGCCAGTCGAAAAGACGTGGGAAGAAGAAAAGAAGGAAATCGATGAATTCTGGAAAACCACGGTCAATAACTATCGCAAAGAGACCGAAAAGAAGCTGAACGAGCAGGTTGTAACGCGAATTATTACCAAGAATATCCAGAGCCGCCGCAAGATTCAAGCGTTGGGCGATTTCTCAATTCTGCGCAGACCCGGAATCGCGATTGAATGGCGCAATCTGACTAAGCAGCCGACGAAGTCAAAGGAGGCGATTTTGGATGAAGTCGAGAAGGATACGCGCGCAAAAGCGGTCAACCGCTTCTATCCACTTGCAGAATTGCAAGCATTTATGCCGACGCAGGACGAAATCAATGATCTCTCCCGGAAGGAGCGCAGCGAGCTGAATGAGGAAGGCAAGCGCAAGATGGCGTATCGCAAGAAGATCCTCAGCGAAATGGCCGTCGATGATCGCTTTGTTATGTATAACGAAGGCGACCATGTCAGCGTGCTGCTGCGTGGCGGTCTGGGGCCGGCAGCGCAGATTGACAACAAGATTTTCTACGCGAAGGATGAAGAGCGCCTGCGCATTGGCGATCGCATAATTCTGCGTGAGGATCTTGATGAGAGCGAGCAAGCGCACTTTTACAAGGATGTGAATGAGCGTGTCCAGGAAGCGTATCTGACTGCTTCGACCGGGCGTGTCGCCGGCGAAATGGAATCTTATATCGACAGTGTCAAATATGAAGTGACGCCGGGAAAATTCCGCGAATGCGGCTATGTCCCCGATATCAAGAAGCCGAATGCGAGCTTGACGACTGCGAAGCCGGAGTTCTGGATGAAGAAGTGCGATTTCTATAACCGCGTGCGCAATTTCCTCATCAATACTGCGGTCGAGAAATTCAAAGTCGAGAAGATGCCGGACATCATGCGCAGCAAGGGCTATATCGAATATCCGACCAAGGACGGCAAGGGCAAGGAGTGGATTACCGAAGCGGAGAAGATTCGCCGCGAGACTCCGCCTGCACCGACCGATCCCAACGGCATGCCGCCCGGAGGAATGCCGCCAGGCGCACGCTAATAGCTTGTGAAGACGACGGCCTGCTGTGGGGGGAAAAAAAAGTATGAGCTGCGGCAGGCCGTGTCCCTGAATCCGTGGAGTTGATTCTTTTGCGCCACAACTTCGTCATTTCTCGGTCACGTACTCCCGGTACGCTCCCTCGAACTTCCTAGTTCTGACGCAAAACTCTCTAACTTCACGGAATCAGGTTACGTATTTTATCGACGAGAATTTTAGCATTATGGCATTTAACAGTTCATTGACGGCATTTGATGACCAGGAGTTCTTACGTTCAGATGATTGCCGTGGCATCCGTCTCGAATTAGAGTATTTCAAACCGGAATTGCAGATGCGCCGCAAGCGTATTTCGCATACCGTCGTCATCTTCGGCAGTGCGCGTCTGCGCTCGCCGGAAGAAGCGCGTGCTCATCTGCGCGAGATTGAGGAGCAACTCACTGTCTCTCCGGATGACCCGAAGCTGCTCGCGGAAGCGAAAGCGGCCGAAGTGCTCATCAAAAACAGCGTCTACTATACGATGGCGAAGGATTTTGCTCAGCTGATTACGCGTTATGACGACGCGCATGATGGCGGCGGGCAGTTCGTCGTCGTCACCGGCGGCGGCCCTGGCATCATGGAAGCCGGCAACCGCGGCGCTGCCGAATGCGGCGGGATGTCAATCGGGCTGAATATCAAATTGCCATACGAGCAGCATCCGAATAAGTATATCACGCCCGATTTAAGTTTCCTTTTCCACTATTTCAGCGTGCGGAAGATGCATTTCATGAAGCGCGCACGCGCACTGGGATGCTTCCCCGGCGGATTCGGCACGATGGATGAGCTCTTTGAAGCGCTGACACTCGTTCAAACGCGCGTTGTGCCGGCGATGCCAGTCATCCTCTTCGGTTCGCAATTCTGGAAGAATCTCATCAATTGGCAGACATTCATCGAAAATGGCGTCATCTCAGAAGAGGACTTGAAGCTCTTCCATTATTGCGATTCAGCCCAAGAGGGCTGGGAAATCATTCGTGACTTCTATAAGTTAGAGGAGTAATCGACCGCATACGTTTTTTTCGTATGCGCAGACCATTATATTACGTGACATGGCGTCATCTACTGCAGCATATCAGATTCAAGTTATCCAGGAAATCAGCTCGGCAATTATTCACGAGCATGATGTAAAAGCGTTGTTGGACAAAGTCCTGGATATCATCGACCGCAAGATGGGAATGCTGCGGGGGACATTCGCGCTGCTCTATGGCGATACGCTGTGCATCTCAGCGTCAAAAGGCCTGGATGATGCGGAGATGCAACTCGGCCATTATAAATTGGGCGAGGGCATCACAGGTGAAGTCGGCAAGAGCGGCAAAAGCCAGATTGTCCCCGATTTGCGTAATGATTCGCGCTTCCTCAACCGCACTGGCGCACGGCATTACAACAGCCAAGTCGCATTCATTTGCGTGCCGTTGTTGCATCAGGAAAAAGTCGTCGGGACACTCTCGATCGACCGGCCGGTGAATGACGATACGGATTTGGAGTCTGATGCCGCGTTCTTGGAAATTGTCGCCAATATCACCGGAGATGCGGCTGCGCTCTATATCGAGCAGCATGATGAGCGCGAAGCGCTGCTTGCCGAAAACCGCAAGCTGCGCAAGATGCTGGACAGCAATCCCGGCGAGCTGATTGGCAATTGCCGTGAGATGCAGCAGATCTATGCGCAGATTCATCAAGTCGCGCCATCGGATGCGACAGTGCTTATACGCGGCGCCAGCGGTACTGGCAAGGAGATGATTGCGCGCGCAATTGTCTCGCTTTCACCGCGTAAAGACAAGCCATTCATCGCGCTCAATTGCGCAGCACTGCCTGAAGCGCTGATTGAGAGCGAGCTCTTCGGTCACGAAAAAGGCGCATTCACCGGCGCAGTCAGCCGACGCATCGGGTGGGCGGAGACTGCCGAGGGCGGGACGCTCTTTCTCGATGAAATTGGCGACTTGACACTGCAGACGCAAGTGAAGCTGTTGCGCTTTATCCAGGAACGCACATTCTCGCGCGTGGGCGGCACTGAAGAGTTGCATGCCAATGTGCGTTTCCTTGCCGCGACCAGCCGCAACCTGGAAGAGCTTATGGAAAAGAAACTCTTCCGCGAAGACCTCTATTACCGCCTCAATATCTTCCCGATCAATATGCCGTCATTGGCGCAGCGCAAGAGCGACATCATCCTCCTTGCCGAGCATTTTATCGATAAGCTTAATTCAAAATACAATAAAAATATCGAGCGCATCTCTTCGGGTGCAATCAATCTGCTGATGGGCTATCACTGGCCGGGCAATGTCCGCGAACTGGAAAATTGCATGGAACGCGCAGTGCTGACCGCAAGTGACAACTGCATCCATTGCCATAACCTCCCCCCGTCCCTGCAGTCAATCAGCAGTGCGCCGCCTGCTTCACCGGCCGGTACTGCGGTGTCCGGCGCACCACTCACTGTGCTGTTGGAAAATTATGAGCGCGATGTGCTTACGGATGCGATTAAACAGCATAACGGCAATCTCTCCGCAGCCGGGCGCGCACTCGGACTCTCTCCGCGCATGATGAATTACCGCATGAACCGACTCGGAATGGGCAGGTAACCGGCATCGTCTCCGTTATCGTCCGTTATGGTCAGGAAGATATTACGATACTGGCGGTGGATAGCATCTGGATGCTGTGTTGCGTTGCTCTTATGCGCTGCCGGTATCTGGTGGTGGATGAATGCGCAAAACGTGCCGCAATCGGCAATCGACGCATTCTATTGCAGCTCACGATATTATGATTGCAATGACGCACTGTTCGCGGTCAAGCGCGGCAGTGACTACCGCTGGATTTTTCCCGTCACGCTCGCCGAAGTGCCGTTGCAGATGCAACGCGATGTAATCATGGTCGAAGACCGCCGTTTTTATGAACACAACGGCGTCGATTACACCGCGATGCTGCGCGCATGCTGGCAATTCGTCACGTCAGGACGCACTATCTCCGGCGGCTCAACGATTACGATGCAAGTCGTCAATCAGTATTGCGGGCGTGGACGCGGCATTGTCTATAAATTGCGTCAAATGGGCATGGCGCTCAACTGGGAACGCAAGTATACGAAAGCGGAAATCCTCACCCAGTACTTCAATATGCTGCCTTATGGCGGCAAACTTTGCGGTATTGAAGCCGCAGCGCGTTATTACTATGGCCGTAGCACCAGTGAACTCAATCGCGCAGAACAGCTGCTGCTTACCGGATTGCCGCAAAGCCCGAATCGCTTCCGCCCCGACCGCAATCCCGACCGCGCAGTCTGGCGCCGCAATATCGTCTTGATTATCCTGCAGCGCAGTGGTGCAATTAGCGAACAGGAAGCCGAAGCCGTCAAAGCTCTGCCATTGCGGTTCCGCGATTTCAACTTGCCGCCATGGCCGTCACAAGTCGAAAATGAACTCACGCAGCTTTTATCATCGCGCTATGCAGCTATGCGGGAATTCCATACGACAATCGATCTGCGGCTCCAAAATGCATTGCGCGCGCATTTGACCGCAGGACGCGACCGGCTGGATGGCGTCCATGATGGCGCAGGCGTGATAATCGAAAATGACACGTGCGCGGTCCGCGCAATTGTCGGGACTCTACCGGATGGCGATCCGCGTAGCATGCAGACGAATGCCGCATTGGCATGGCGTTCGCCGGGCTCCGCGCTTAAGCCTTTCATCTATGGCGAAGCACTCAATGGCGGACTGATTGTCGCGGACACGATTCTCGATGACTCGCCATTCGTATTTAGCGATTATCATCCTTCCAATTATGACGGTGAATTCCGTGGCGAAGTGCGTGCGGAAGACGCATTGGCAAATTCGCTCAACATCCCCGTGCTGCGGCTGCTCAAACGCCTGACTGTGAAAAGAATGCTCGCACTGCTTACGCCGATGCATCTGTTTCAGCCAGACGCGCTGCCGGATGAAAAACGCGTCGGCTTGACGCTTGCACTGGGCGGCGCTGAAGTGCAATTGCTGACACTTGCAAGCGCATACTCATCGCTTGGTGAATACCGCAATGCGCATTTCCTGACTGCCGATCTCGATGCGAATGCGCAGTATAAACGCTATTGGCTCCCAGGCACACGCGTGATGTTGCTCAAGATGCTGCGCAAGCAAGATTTGCCCGGCGCAGAAGGAATGCAAGTCGCTTGGAAGACGGGCACTTCCAATGGCAACCGCGACGCGTGGTGCTTTAGCGTGACGCCTCAATGGACCGTCGCTATTTGGTATGGCAATAAGAGCGGCGCGCCATCACGCGCATTGGTCGGCGGCGATGCGGCTGCGCCGGTTGCCGGCGCGCTCCAGCGCTATCTGCATCAAAATGCACCCCCACAGTGGCCGGAAGAAGAAGAGTCGCACTTGCTGCGTGAACAACGCTTGTGCAAGCGGCTTGGCGCCATCGCCATTATGTGAAAAAAGCTATATCGGCGAATGCATCGCCGGTATACCATTGCAGCAATGCCAGAGCTGCGGGAAAAAATCGCAGAAACAAATGCTGAAGCCGACTATCGTGACCGCGCCATCGCCAGGCATATATCGCTTGCGCGCTAATTCCTCCGATGTCGTGTTTATTGTCAATACGACGCCCAGTCCATGTCATCTCTATATCGATGGCGGCTATGCCGGCGTCTATAAAAATGGCGATAAAATCACGCTGACACGCGGTACGCATCAGCTGCTTTTCTGGGGCGGCGAAGAATATGCCACCACGAACGTGAGTATCGGCGTTGAAGAATAATCACGGAGGATAGCGGAATCGCCGTTTTTTGGGGGGCGTAATCCGAGATAAACCCCCGAGGCGCGCGCCTCGGGCACAGAACAAGTAGGGCCGGCGGCTTGTCCCCGGCCTCACGCGTTGCAGGAAATGGCCTCCTTCGGCGCGTGTTTGCGCCGTACACACGCGCCATTATTTCGTTTGCCGCATGTTTGTCGGCGCAAGCCCACTTGTTCTGTTCCCGAAGCGCACGCTTCGGGAAATGTTGTTCGGGGATGGGCCGGGGGTAAGCCGCAGAGGTGTGGTATCCCACGCCATGCGCGCACCCACGCCAGGCCGGTGGGTGCTGTCTCTTCGCGCAAGCCACTTGTTCTGTGCCCGAAGCGCACGCTTCGGGAAATTTTGTCCGGCGCAAGCCACTTGTCCTGTGCCCGAAGCGCACGCTTCGGGAAATGTTGTTCGGGGCCAAGCCCCTTTGGGATGGGCCGGGGAACCGCTTATTCAGCGGTGACTTTGAGGTGTCCGGCGGGCGAATAGGGATTTGTGAGGATGATATGGCTGACAGGGCGTTTCAGCGGCTTTGACGGCGGCAGTGCGCTCTGGGATGCAAGATAGAGCATCACTTCGACGGCTTGGCGTTTAACACAATATTGAACAGTGCTGTTTTCGATTTTGATCGCGGGATTTTGCTGGCTAAAGTAGACGACGACGCGTGCTGCGCGCCATTGCGTGCGCAGCGTCATGCCGACGGGCGGCAGTTCCTGTCCGTCTGTGCGATATAGCAGGCAGAGCAGGATGATGATGGACGCGGCGGTGCATGCGCACCATCCGGCGCACAGCCATTTGCCGATATTGCGCAATGATGCAGCGCCAAGTGCGGCAAGGATGGCGGCTGGAATGAGCAACGGCTCGAGGTAGTGGAAGAAGAATTGCGCACGCATAATGCAGAGCATAATGACGTGCAACGCGAAAATGATCAGAGCGAGCAGTCCCAGTTGTATTGCACGCTCTTCAATGCGTCTGCGCCAGTTGGTAATAGTCTTGATGATGCCGGCGGCGACGAGCAGTCCGGCCAGGAACATCGTCGCGAAGCCCAAAAGATGCCACGCGCTACGTACGGTCTGAGGAATAATCGGCATATCAATGTATGCTTGTAAGACATTGCCTTTTATATCATGCTGTTCGGCATAGATGTCGTGGTTGGAGAGCAGCCGCGGGATTGCGATGGCATTGGCGAAGATGATCGGGAGCGGGCTTTTGATTTGCTGCAGGATTGTGTGAGTGCGTTTCGCTTCGATCGTTCCGATTGCGCGTGGAAGCATGAAGCTACCGAAGAGCAATAGCGTGGGCAGTGCGAGGGATGCCAGGATGCGGATGTGGCGTTTTACGAGTCGATAGCGCACAATCAGCAGGAAGAGCGGCAGTGCGGCCAGCATGCTGATCGACATGGAGTGGATCCAAACTGCGCCGATGGCAAAAAGCACTGCGATGCCGAGCGGTCGCATTATTGCGTACGGCTCATTATTTTCTTTCTCGCATTGACTGATGAATTCGAAGAAATACGCGAATGCAAGCAGCGTCAGCGGAATCTGGAAGACGTTATCCCAGAGCATGCGGCTCCACAGCCAGAACCACGGCGAAAAGAGGAAAAACAGCGGCAGATAGCGAAGTGATGCGCCGCACGTTTTTCGCAAGCGCAGGACGCACCATAGCATCAGCATTGCAAAGATCATGCTTTTGCATGCGACGATAATGCATGGATTGTTGGTAAAGAGCAGGATGATCTGATAGCAGATCGTCGGCAATGCGCCATAGTATTGTCCGACTGTTCCGCGCAGGCCGCTCGTCGCGAAGATCCCTTGCTGGTTGCAGTGAATTGCGTTGGCAAGCAACACCGCTTCGTCGAAGAGGAATTGCGTAAGCGAAGGCAGGACGATGAGCAGTATGACGCCGAGGATGATGAGCCAGTTGGCTTGTGCGCATTGAAGCCACTTGCGCCAGGGCAGTGGCGATGGCTTGGGCGGGATCTGCGGCCAATGCAACCAGCGCAGGAATAATCCAATGATGATTGCGATGAGGAGGATGTCGCTGAATGGCCGGAAGCCGATGAATGCGCCTGGGCTGACAATATACGCGAGACGCTCCCGTGAGAACAGCTGCGACGGCAGATAGTGGAAGAGCGGATTGAAGATTGCCTCACCGACAAGTGGCGATGCGGCTGCGCAGAGGAGCATGATGCATGCACTCGCAAGTGCGATGGTGCCAAGCAACCATTGTGTCCAGATTGCGCGTGGCTGATAATGCGCGGCGAGGAGGAAGAGCGGCGGCAGTGCGATGAACAGATAGCGCGGGCCGATGCATGCGCCGCCATGCCAGCCATTGAAGGACGCATTGACAAATAGCGCGCACAGGAAGCTGCCGATTGTGCATAAGACGAGCATTTTACCGCGCAAATCGCGGCGCCATAGCGGCACTATTGCGGGGATTGCGCAGAATGCCAATGGCGCGCACCAGAGTAGCCCGCGGCGGATGCCGATTAGCAATTCGAGGAGGACGACAGGCTTGAGCGCGTAGAAGATTCCGCACGCGTCTTCGGAATTGGTGAAAAGCGGGTTGTTATAAAATGTCGCAGGAAGGATTGGGTTGCCGAAGCATGCGGCGTGATACGCGCAGTGGATGAGCAACGCGGGCAGTCCGCCGGCAATAAATCGCAATACGGCTTTGCGGTCGCAGACAAAAAAGAGATAGATTGCGAGAAATGGCAGAATTACAGCGGATAGATAATCGGCTAATACTGCGCATCCGGCATAGAGCCCCGCCAGATAGAAGTCGCGGTTGCGCGCGTTTGTGCGAATTGCGTGGTAAAGCGCTGCGGTGACGCAGAATGCCGCGAGGTTGTGTCCCCACATCATCGTCGCATACGGCCACATCGGCGATGCCAGCACTAGCGCTAATGCCCAGAATGCCGCGCGGTTTGTACTGAATGACAATTCGCGCAGTAGCTTGAATGCGAAGAGCGCCATCAGCGCAGTCGGCAGGACGCTGCACCAGATGTTGATCCACCAGAAATTGAAGAGCATCAAAGCGCCGGGCGCAGTTGGATTGAGTCCGGCGATGCGTTCCGCGTGATACAGCGGTGAATAGACGGCTGCGCCTAGCAATATCGGCAGCGGCGCTTTGTTGGAGTAATAGTGCCCCGCATGAAATGACCAGTCGCCAGTGTTGTCATTGGCTTGCGGATTGGCCAGATAGTCGTCGATGCAGACCGTGCCGCTTTCTGCCAGCGCGCGGATTGCATCATAGCGCGACAGTTGATTCCAGCTGCCGACCGAGTAGAACCAGCCGCAGCAGAGCAGTACTAGCAGAAAGAGCTTTATTTTCATTTATTACCTGATTGGCTCCATTACGAGTCGGCCCAGTTCGGGTTTTATATCGGTGATGCGCACGCGCAATTCGTCGCCGATATACGGGCGGTCGCGCGTGATGACGATGCCGCGTTCATAGAAGTCGTTGAGTTCCGCTAGGACGAGATTGCCTTCGAAGCGCACGACAGTCGCACCAAGAATCTTCCCGAGGAAATTGCGCTTGAGGTATTCGAGCATCCAGCGCTTATGGGAATCGCGTTCCAGCGCGCGGTTGCGTGCTGCGACGCGTTCGACATTGTCGAGGACGCCGAAGAGCTCTTGCTGCGTGTATGGCAGTGGCGTCTCCGCGAGTGTCGCGGCAATTTGCCGTTGAATCACCATGTCGGCATAACGGCGCAGTGGCGAGCTGATTTGCGTATAGAGGTCGAGCCCGAGCCCGAAATGCGGATCCGGATATGTCGAGAGGCGCGTGCGCTTCATTTTGCGCACTTGCTGATCAAATTCAATCGGGTCATAATTGACGACTGAATGGACGTCATCCAGCGGCATCTCCTGGCAGCGATAGATGATCGGCACGTCATTGCGCAGAGAAAATTTCGCTGCGATATGGTTTGCAAGAATCATGAATTCCTGGACGAGGCGATGGCTAGGCGAATCCTGATTCTCACGGCTGATTGTGATGTCGCCTTCGCGTGAAACGACAATTTTGATTTCCGGGCGGTTCAGCGAGACTGCGCCTGCATCCTCGCGGTTGCTCAAGCGGCGCCGCGAGAGCTTCTCCAACCCTGCAAGCGCTTTAGTCAATGAGTCGTCTCCACCGCGCTCGAGTATTTCGTCTGCACCGATATAAGTCAAGCGGTGCGTGACGCGAATTTGTGACTGGACAATGCGCCAGTCTGCAATATCGCCATCAGTGTCAAAATCGACGATGCAGCTCATTGCGGGGCGGATTTCACCGGCATTCAAGCTAGCTGCGCCGCACCCCAGTGCTTCCGGAAACATCATAACTGTCGTCGTCGGAAGATAGAGTGAGAGCGGCCGTTCGGCTGCGATCGTATCGAGCAAGTCGTTCTTCTTGACAAATGGTACGAGTGTCGCCAAGTGGATGCCGACTGTGCTCGTGCCGTCTGCGTGTTCTTCGTAGGAGAGCGCGTCGTCGATTTCGCGTGTCCATTCATCATCGATGGAGAAGACTTCGAGCGCAGTGAGGTCAGTGCGGCCGCCTGCGGCATAAGGCATGATTTTGCTTGCGGCTTCGAGAACATCGGGCGCGAAGCCGGCGTGGATGCCGTTGGCGAGGAGGTATTCGTCTGCGCATTCGGGCAAACGGTGAGTCTTCTTGAGGATGGAGACGCCGAGCTCGCGTGCAGAGAGCTTGGATGGCGCGGTGCTCAAGATATTGACAGCATCGCAGTTAAAGCCGTTGAGGAGGTATTCGCTGACTTGGTGGATGAACGGATTCATCTCCTCCGGCACTTCAAATGGCGTCGTCTTGCAAACGTCCGGTGATGCGGCAATCACTTTGATCAGCCAGAGACGAATGCGCTCCTTGAGCGCTGCGCGCTCTGCGCGCTGCTGCCGCAACCGCGCCAGCTCGGCTATCTCCTCCGCAGTGCGCGGCGTGAAGTCATTGCCTTTGCGCTGGAAGCGCAGCGAGTCGGCAAGAAGCGCGCGCGCCATTGCACTGCGCTTGAAATTGTCGGCATTCTCGCCATAATACTCTGTGACGATGCCCTCAAGCGTAGTGATTTGCGGATTTTCGATCAAGTCGCTCCACAAAAATTCGATGTCGATTTCCTGCTGCAGTGCGGAAATCTGGTTTTGAATCTTGACGAGCTGCGGGAGCGGGTTGTTGTCTTTGCATACGCCGTATTCGCACAGGACTTGCTTGGGTGTGACATGCGATACTTGGTTGGTCGCGCCGCGCGCTTGCATGCGGTCAGTCTGCTGTTTTACGACAATGCCGAGGCATAATTCAGAGTTGCCAAAATAATCTATGATAGTATTGACGGGTACAGTTGCCATGAATTGCAAAATCTAAAATTTTGCATCAGCGGATGACACTTCACTCATCACCGCTGATGCGATAGCTCTTGTTAGCATTCGGGGAGGAACGCAGCGGCCGCGGCTTGCCCATGGCGCTTCTCGCGTTCCGAGGGTTCGTAGAATTCAATGTCGGCGTATTCCGGGAATTCGGCATGCAGGACTTTCCGCGCTTCCTCCAGGATAATCTTTCCGCCTTCGCCAGTCATGACACGGCCCAGCACTTCGAGGTGACGAATCACCGGGTAGTAGCTGCAATAGAGCGCAATTGTATAGCCGAAGTAGACGCCAATCGTCTGGTAAATCTTGCGCGCGCGTTCATCGCCTGCTTCCATGAGCGACTGGACACGCTTGAGGCGCTCCGGCAATGCGCCAGCCGGGATGTCGTCCATTTGAATGCCAGCAGCGTCAATCAATCGTCCGACTGCTTGCTGTGAGAAGTAGTTTGCGCCGACACCGATGTCGTGGGACCACTCATCCATTGCGGCATGCGGATTATAATCGACTGGTGCGAATGCCAGCTCGTTCATCCAGCCCTTGATGGACATGTCGTCGCTGACATATCCGGCGGCGAGGCTGGATCCCATCGCGATGCCCAGCACTGCGCCGTCATTGAGCGAGATTGCGCCGGCTAATGCAGTCACATCGCCGTCATTTTCCAGACGCAGCGGAATGCCCCATTCCTTCTGAATCTGCTTGAAGAGCGGCGCGGCTTCGCGGTCAAAACGCTCGCGCGGCGTGATGCCGCGGAAGAATGAGACATTGCGTGCACGGCCATCGACAAATACGCCTGCGCTGGAACCGCCGATGCCAGCGACAGTTGCGTTCGGATCTGCGCGCTTGATCGCATTCTCCGCTTCCTTGAGGACAAAATTGATTTTGTCGTGATGATAAGCGATGTCGGTCTGCGGCTTCGGATCCCAGACATATTCTGCGGAGAGCAGCGGTTCGCCATTTGCATTCAATGCGAGCTTGCCGTCTTTGACGACTGCGACTTTTTCATCGCTTGCGCCCAAATCGAAGCCGATGCGCCAGCCCTTCCAGTCAAATTTGACTGCTGCGCCTGCGTCATTGCTTGCTTCAGGCACATCGGCAGGCGTCGGCGCATAGACGAATGTCATCGTCTTTTCGTATGTATAGTCGCCCCAGAATTGTGCGTCGAATGCGCGGCAGCCGGTCTCGCTGTAGCAGCTGCGCAGATATTGGACGAGACATTCCGGCGCGTTGATCGTCACTTTCCAGCCGCCGAATTGCCAGAGCAGGAATTTGACGACGCGTTCGATGTAGAAGAAGTTCGCTGCGGCTTTCGGATGCCGCATGTCAAAGACGCGTGTGTCAAAACGCGAAATGCGGTTGCGGTCACGCTCAACTGCAATCAAGCATGGCACTGCATAACCCGACGCATCGACTTGGCGGAGAAATTCACGGTCAGAGAGCACTGCCGGCTTGAAATCTGGATCGAGGACTGGAAGAATCTTCGGTGTGACTAACGTGAATTCCTGATTCATGCAGATATTGACTCCTTGATGAAAGTAATTGAGTACGCGGTCGGTGACTAGTTCGCGATGATGACTGCCAGCGCATAATGTAACATTTATACACTCGACTTATTGTATGGAACAGAATAATTTTTCCTGCGTGTGGCATGTAGGTAAATATGGGTATGGATTCACTGTTTTGCAATATATTAAGCCGCGCGCGAAAATGGACGCGGTTCCTCCAGTGTCTTCTTGGAGATGCTGGAATTGTATATTGATGATTCTTAAATATTTACAGGAATCTACTTCATTGGAAGAGTTTTTGAAATTTGACCATGTCAGCAAGTCATACGGCTCATTGAAAGCCGTCAATGACGTGACGCTGACGATCAAACGGGGCGAAATCTTCTCGATTCTCGGGCCGAGCGGTTGTGGCAAGACGACGTTGCTGCGGATGCTTGCGGGATTCGAGAGCCCGGACAGCGGGCGAATTTTGCTCGATGGCGTGGATATCACTGAACAGCCGCCGAATATCCGCAAAGTCAATACAGTCTTTCAGAACTATGCGCTGTTTCCGCACATGACAGTGCGGGAGAATATCGCGTTCGGCTTGAAGATTCGGCATCGTCCGAAAGCAGAAATTGATGCGGAAGTGGAGAAGATGCTTGCGCTCATTCAGATGGAAGCGCATGCGGACAAGAAGCCCGGGCTGCTCTCGGGCGGTCAGCGCCAGCGTACCGCAATTGCACGCGCGCTGATTCTCAAACCGCAAGTACTGCTGCTGGATGAACCGCTGGCTGCACTGGATTTGAAATTGCGTCAGCGCATGAGCTTGGAACTCTCGCTGATTCATGACGAAGTCGGCATCACATTCATGTATGTCACGCACGACCAGAATGAAGCGATGAGCATCTCCGATCATATCGCAGTCATGCACAATGGCCGAGTCGAGCAAGTCGGCAAGCCGGCGGAGATTTATGAAGCGCCCAAGTCCAGCTTTGTCGCTGCATTCATCGGTGACACTAATTTCTTTGACGGCCATATCAGCGAAGTGGTCGATTCGGAATACTGCTGGCTCGAAGTGCCGGAATTGCCGCGCCTCCTCTGCTTCAATGACAAGAAGCTGCGCCAGGGCGATCTAGTGCATATCTCGATTCGCCCGGAGAAATTCACGATTTCACTGGAGAAGCCACAAGTCGGCCCGAAACACAATATCCTGCCTGCAGTCGTCGAGGACATCGTCTATCAGGGCGACCATACGCGATACTGGGTGAAAATCTGTGATGACTGGCGTGTCGCAGTCACACGCCAGCATGCGCGATACTTGCTCGATGAACAGCGCCCGATTACGTGGGGTGACAAAGTATACATCTCATGGCTTGCGGATGATGGCTTTATGCTGGAGCGCTACAGCGAGAAGGACGAAGATCTGCTGCAGATGCCGCCGCAGTCGGTTGGTGATAATGACCCCAACGGCGCCGCAAGTGCAAGCGGCGATACTGCGGTTGCAGAAAAAGTCGATGGCAGTGCAGAAGTGCCATTGCCGGGTGTCGAGGTGCCCTCAAAGCAATGAGCACGCAGGACTCATCGCGCATTAAGCCATGCCGGCCGCTTAATCCGACGTGGAAACGCGAGGTCGCGACGACTGCGCCGTCGCTGATCTGGCTGACGATCTTCTTCTTGATACCGACGATCATCATCTTTTTCATCGCATTCCGTAGCCGTGGCGAAAATGGCGGTATCGGCGATGAATGGACGCTTGAGACACTGCGTGCAATCCAGCAGCCCAATTACCCCGAAGTGATCTGGCGGACTGTCTGGATGAGTGTTGTCTGCACAGTCATCACGCTTGCTATCTCGGTGCCAGTCGCGTATTACATGGCGCGCGCATCCGCGTGGAAGCGCGACATCATGATGCTGCTCACAATCATCCCTTTCTGGACAAATTTTCTGATTCGCATTTTTGCGTGGAAGTCGGTGTTGCATCCCGAGGGGATGCTGAAGAGTTTCCTCGTGTGGTGTCATCTGATTTCGCCAGACACAATTCTGCTTTATCGCCCGGAAGCAGTGCTGCTGGTGATGGTCTATACGGAGTTGCCGTTTGCAATCCTGCCGCTTTATGCCGCTGCGGAGAAATTTGATTTTTCACTCTTTGAAGCAGCGATGGATTTGGGCGCATCGCGCTTGTACACATTCATCCATGTCTTCATCCCGGGCATTGCGGGCGGATTGCTCTCTGCGTGCTTGATGGTGCTCATTCCATGCATCGGCTCGTACGTCATCCCAGATCTCGTCGGCGGAAAAGACTCGCTGATGCTCGGCAATATCATCGTGCGCTTGACGCTGGTGAACCGCAATCTGCCGGCGGCGTGCGCATTGGCCGCGCTGATGACAATTGTGATGTTCCTGCCGTTGCTGTATTTCCTCAAGGACAAGAAAAATCCGGATGGATCGGCCGCGCCGGCCAAGGAGGTCGTGTAAGATGGGCAGAAGTAATATCCGCCGCAGCATCTTCCCCGCTATCCTGACTTGGATGGTGCTGCTCTTCTTCTACATCCCGATCATCCTCCTGGTGATCAATTCATTTAATGCAAACCGCCAGGGCACGGACTGGACAGGATTCACGCTGCGCTGGTATAGCGAGCTGTTCTCACCTAAAGGGCGCGATATCTGGCGCTCGCTGTGCAATACGCTGATTGTCGCAAGCCTTGCAACTGTCGGCTCGACAATTCTGGGGACATTCGCGGCATTCGCGCTGCATCGCTACAAAGGACGGTTCCAGAATTTCCACTACTGCTTGATCTACACGCCGCTTGTAGTGCCGGAAATCCTGATCGGTATCAGCTTGCTGATCTTCTTTATGGCAATTCATGTACAGCTGGGCTTGACGACAATTGTGATTGCGCATATCACATTCTGCGTAAGCTATGTCGCGATGGCAGTGCTCTCGCGGTTGCAGGATTTCGACATGACGATTCTGGAAGCCGCGCGCGACTTGGGCGCAAATGGCTGGGTGACGACGTGGAAAGTGCTCGTGCCGATTATCCTGCCGGGCATCATCGCCGGCGGACTGCTGGCATTCACGCTCTCGATCGACGACTTTGTCATCACATTCTTCGTCAATGGCCCGGGCACTACGACGCTTCCGATTCAGATTCAAGGCATGATCAAGCGTGGGTCGATGCCATTGATCAATGCGCTTTCTACGCTTCTGTTGGCAGTTACTTTTGTGGCAATTTTGTGCTGCCAGATCATCATGAAGCGCAGTGAAAACAACACAAATTGATTAAACATAAGAGAATACGGCAATGAATAACAAATCCGGCGAACCGCAAATTGCAGCGCGTATTCGTGAAATGCGCGAAATCATGGAGCTCTCCTGCGCCGATGTCGCAGCGCGGCTGGATATTTCCGAAGCGCTCTACCGGAAATACGAGAATGAAGAAGAAACGCTGCCGGTCAGCACGATTTACGCACTGGCGGGCATCTTCGGCGTCGATTTCACGACGCTGCTCACCGGTGAAGCGCCGCGCATGGGCGGTTACACGCTCGTGCGTGCGGGGCAGGGTATTCAAGTCAGCCGTAATCCGGAATACCACTTCCAGAGTCTGGCATTTAACTTCAAAGGCCGTACGATGGAACCGATGATTGTATCGCTTGAACCGGGCGAGAAGCCGGCCGCGCTGGTGACTCACAATGGTCAGGAATTCAATATCGTCCTGGAAGGTAGCTTGAAACTGGTGATCGGCACTCATGAATTCATCTTGAATCAGGGTGATTCGATCTATTTCGACCCGAGCATTCCGCATGCACAGCACGCAACTGACGTGCCGGCAAAATTCCTCACTGTGATTCAATAAAGAGCATCACTCGAATCACACTTTAACAGAAAACTGCATGCACGTACGCGCTAAACGCAACTCCGCATGCATTTGACTGATCATTGATACTGCTATGTTAGAGAAATTTCTCCCACGTCAAGAGTTTTCCTCCTACGAGGATTTCAAGGAAAACTATCGTGTAATTGTGCCGCCAAAATTCAATTTCGCCTACGACGTCGTTGATGAATGGGCGCGAATTGATGATTCTAAGCCGGCGCTGGCTTGGATGAATGGCGAAATGAAGGAACGCATCCTCTCCTTCGGTGACGTCATGCGCCAAAGCAACCAGGCCGCCAATATGTTCAAAGCGCACGGCATCCGCAAAGGCGACCGCGTGCTACTGATTCTGAAACAACGCATCGAAGTGTGGATTTGCATGATTGCATTGCACAAAATCGGTGCAGTCGTAATTCCCGCGTCCTTCCAGTTGAAGCGACACGACTTGGTCTACCGCTTCAAAGCCGCCGATGTCAAACTCGTCGTATGCGTCGATCTGCCGGAAGTGCTTGACGAAGTAAAAACGTCTGCCGCAGAAGTGCCCGGCGTGCGCGAAGTGATGGTGGTCGGTGACAATCTCCCCACGGAATGCTTCGATTTCCGCAAAGAAGTCGTGAAGTACTCGACAGATTGGGAAAAGCCGACTGGCGATGACTATCCTTGCGACCGCGACACGATGCTGATTTATTTCACCAGCGGCACCAGCGGCATGCCGAAGATGATTAATCACGACTATACACTGCCGCTCGGACATATCGTAACGGCTAAATACTGGCAGAATGTCGTCGATGGCGGCAAACACATGACATCTGCGGATTCCGGTTGGGCAAAATTCGCTTGGGGGAA
>CAVGNO010000014.1:0-9338 GCA_963630475.1 Blautia faecis
CCTTCAACACATATCTTCTGAATGCATACGCAGAAAAGCCACGAAGTGTAATCACAAATTTCTGCGAGTTGTTGGCGGATTCCATGATCAATGGCAATGTAAGCCAATTGCAGAAAGTCCTCGAATCATTCTTTGCCGGAATCCCTTACGATGTACATCATAAGGACGAGAGCAATTTTCAAAATATCTTCTTCGCTATCTTCCGCTTGCTTGGATACTATATCAAAGCGGAATCACGTACTAGCGATGGGCGCATCGATGCAGTGACTGAAACTGACAAGTGGGTTTATCTGTTCGAATTCAAACTCAACAACGACAGTACTGCGTTACAGCAAATCAAGGAGAAGGAGTACTTCAAGCCGTATCTGTTTTCCAATAAGCGCATCATGCTAATAGGTGCAAATTTTGACACCGATACCGGGCGGCTCTGCGACTGGCAAAACGAAGAACTGCTAGATTAATCGTAAGAGCACCTGTGAATAACGTAGCATCGCCGATGGGTAGTCCACCGGCGATACAGAAAAGGCCGGTGGAAAACCACCGGCCCGTATAGTATTTTATTCTTCTTCGTTGGCGAGCGCTTCTGCGACGTCGTCGGAGAGTTCCATGTCATGATAGACTGCTTGGCAGTCATCGTAGTCTTCCAATGCATCGATGAACTTTTGGACAGACTTTGCGACATTGAGTTCAGTGACCATCGTAGTTGAATCCGGAACCATCGCGATGCTGGATTCAGAAACCGTGATGCCTGCGCTTTCAAAAATGCCGAGGATCGTGGAGAACGCTTCCGGAGCCGCGGTGATTGTCGCGACGCCGTCATCGACTTGGATGTCTTCGACATCTGCGCCGCCGTCGAGCAACAATTCCATCAGCTTGTCTTCATTTGCGGCATCGCCTTCGACTTCGAAGCGTGCTTTACGTGCAAATTTGTAGGAGACTGCGCCGGAGCCGGCCATCTTGCAGTTATAGCGGCTGAAGAAATTACGAATATCGGCGGCAGTACGGTTCTTATTATCGGACATGCAGTTGATGATGACGGAGACGCCGCCGGCTGCATAGCCCTCGTAGGTGAATTCTTCGACTGCTGCGCCACCCAATGCGCCTGTGCCCTTCTTGATAGCACGATCAATATTGTCATTCGGCATATTGGCCGCTTTAGCAGCAGTGACAGCTGCGCGCAAACGGGCATTCAGCGCGGGATCTCCGCCGCCTTCGCGGGCAGCTTGGATAATTTCTTTGGAAACGCGGGAGAAGATCTTGCCGCGCGCAGCATCAGCCGCGCCCTTCTTATGCTTGATCGACGACCATTTATTATGTCCTGACATTGTGGACTCCCTGAATTGAATTTCAATAACATACGCAGCGTAGGCAGTCGCTTCCGAGCCGCGTAAATGACGATAAGATGTAAAACGCCAAAATGTAATGCCCTGCGCAGAATTTGCCACGCAGGGACACTGTTTTCAGCAAGGCAAACCGCCTTTTTCGAGGCGTTTGCCGACTTCGAGTAGCGTTGTGATATCTTCCAAGTCGAGCGAACCATCCGGCATCAGCGCGGTATTGAGCAGCAGATTGCAATGCGCGGCATGGCAGTCATGCAACTGTTTCCAAATCGCATCTGTCTTGAGATGCTTGCCGGCTAGATCGGCATTGAAGCTCCGGCTATTCGGCGTCATTGTCACGAGCATTTCGACGGGTTTGCCGGGCGGCAATGTGTCAATAGCATCCAAGCGACATACTGAATAGTAGTCATTATCGGCGATTGTCGGCGCATCTTCGAATGCGACGAGCGTATTGGGCTGGAGCATTCCGACCATCTTATAGATGTCCGCAAAATCGATATGCGGATGCAGTGCGGCTGCATCCGCGACGCCGCAAAAGCTGATTGCAGCGATTGGCCCATACTCGGTCAGCACTTCATGCAGTTGTGCTTTCATGAAATCGACGTATGCTGCAGTGCTTTCTGCGGTAGCGGGAATGCCTTCCGGCCAGCGTTTGAGATTACGGCCGAAACGGAATTCTGCAACCAATCCGATGCCATGATACTCGCAAGTCGAAGCAAGCTCGCCGAAGAAATCGCGGTTTGCCGCGCTATTCACGCTATTGTAGTCATTGCAAGTGCTGTTGTAGAGGCTGAAGCCATCGCCGGCAGTCACAGGGCAGACGATATAGCGCGCGCCCGCCGCAATCGCCAACTCCACGATGTCAATTGCATTGAAATTTGTTCCGGTGAATTTCTGCGTCAGCAGCAAATACTGATCGTGAGTCAATTCGCCATGCAATAACGCGTCTTCGCCTTTGCCCAGCAGCGAATGCAGACCGAAGCTGATGGACAGCCCTAAATGCGTTGCAAAGAACCACGCATTTCCCGCTTCATGCGGATCACGCGCATAAGCCGACGCGTAATCCGCAAGATACGTCGGGATGCCGTTCGGGCATCCGTCTTCGTCATAACTGACAGTCAATGCATCGAGATAATCTGAAGCGTCACTCATAGCTGCAGTCAATTAGCATTTGTATTGCGGCATTGGGAATTGTGCTGCCAAAGCTTTCACTTTCTGATGGACGCTCTCATAGACAGCGGTATTGCCGAGATTCTCGACGACTTCAGTCATGAAATCCGCAATCTGTTCCATCTGTGCTTCACGCATGCCGCGTGTTGTGACAGCGGCAGTACCGACGCGGATTCCGCTAGTCACAGCGGGACGCGCAGGATCAAACGGAATCATATTCTTATTCACGGTGATGCCTGCCAGATCCATCGCGTCTGCTGCATCGCGGCCGCTGACATTCTTCGGGCGCAGATCAACCAGCATCAAGTGGTTGTCAGTGCCGCCGGAGACAATGCGGAAGCCGCGTTTGGCCAGCGCATCCGCCAGATACTTGCAGTTGGCGACAATTTGGCGGCCGTATGCTTTGAATTCATCCGTCATCGCTTCGCGGAAGCATACTGCTTTACCTGCGATGATATTCATAATCGGGCCGCCCTGCATGCCGGGGAACACCGACGAGTTGATCTTCTTCAGATACTGCTCTTTGCAGAGAATGAGTCCGCCACGCGGTCCACGCAATGTCTTGTGTGTCGTCGTCGTCACGACATCTGCATAAGGCACGGGGCTGGGATGCACGCCGGCTGCGACCAATCCTGCAATATGCGCCATATCGACCATCAAGTATGCGCCGACTTTGTCAGCAATTTCGCGCATGCGCTTGAAATCGATGAAGCGCGGATAAGCGGATGCGCCCGCGAGAATCATCTTCGGGTGATTCTCAATCGCCAAGCGTTCCAATTCATCGTAGTCGATGCATTCGCTTTCGCGGTCTACGCCATAGCCGATGAAATTGAAGAGGCGTCCACTCTGGTTGATTTTGTAGCCGTGCGAGAGGTGTCCGCCGCAATCCAAGCTCATGCCCAGGACTGTATCACCGGGTTCGAGCAATGCGAAATAGACACCGAGGTTTGCTTGTGTGCCGGAGTGCGGCTGCACATTCGCGGCTTCTGCACCAAACAACGCTTTTGCGCGCTCAATCGCCAGCGTTTCAATCTGATCGACATTTACGCAGCCGTTGTAATAGCGCTTGCCCGGCAAGCCCTCCGCATACTTATTCGTCAGCACTGAGCCGACAGCAGCGCGCACCGCAGTGCTGGCGAAATTTTCGCTGGCAATCAGCTCAAGGCCGTCATCCTGACGCGTCGCTTCCGCATCGATGATTCCCGCGATTTCGGGATCCGCATTGCGCAAAGCACAAATATCATCATAGCTGCCGACTTCCAGCTTTTCCAGACGGCGCGTATGACGCGCTTCGTTGCTGTATGCCGTCTCCAGCCAGACGCTGACGACTTCCTTCATCGTCTCCTCAGACATATTGTCGCCATCCAGAACAAGCACATTGCTCGCATTGTGCTGACGGCTCTTCACTGCTTTCGCGGCATTTTCAACCAGCGCTGCGCGCACGCCATGATAGCGGTTTGCGACAATTGACATGCCGACGCCACTGCGGCAGATCAGGATTCCGCAGTCAATTTCGTCATGAATCAGCGCACGAGACAGCGCGTTGCCGAAATCCGAGTAGTCATCCTCCGGCTCAATTGCGCACGGGCCGAAATCCGTGACTGCATACGCACTTTGAGCGCCAAGGAATCCGCGCAGGAACTCTTTCTTTGCGAAGCCACCGTGGTCAGCGCCCAGGCCGATTCGGATGACGCCATCTTTGCTATGCCAATCTGTTATCATAAATGACTACTCCTTGTAGATTTCTATGGATTGAAATGGAAACATGCATAATCTAATTGCTGAATCGCCGCCGCCCCGCTCTAGTATCGCGTTAGGATATTATCTTACGTAGAATTACGATTTCACTTTTTCATTAATCAGTACTATGGAATTCATTTACAGCGCAATCGTCGTTTTCCTGACTTCCTATCTATGCGGCGCCATTCCATTTGGCTATCTGTTAGGACGTTTCAACGGAATTGACATCAGAAAATATGGCAGCCACAACATCGGCGCAACCAATGTTACACGAGTCCTCGGCGGCACGATGGGCAAAATCTGCTTCTTCGGCGATTTTCTCAAGGGCTTCCTGCCGGTTTTCATCTTCGGCGCATCCTGGTGTAATGGCTGGGGCGGAGTAATTGCTGCAACAGGCGCAGTTCTCGGCCATATCTACTCCTTCTGGATGGGCTTCCGGGGCGGCAAAGGCGTTGCAACCAGCATCGGCGCATTGCTGGCATTATCCTTCTGGCCGGTTGTCATCGGAGCAATCTCCTGGTACATCATTTACCGCAAGACGCTCGTCGTCGCAATCGCGAGCATTGCGATTGCAATCGTGATTCCGGTCGCTGCAATAATATTGCGCATCACGAGGGTGAATTTTACCGCGTGGCCTTCAATCCTGCTTATGGCAATCCTAGGCGCAGTCGTCATCTGGCGTCACCGTGAAAATATCCGCAGGATGCTCCAGGGCAAAGAGCTGGCATTCAAAAAATGACCAGCGACTGCTATCATTTAACTAACTCCATAACAATAACAACTATACAACACTGTCATGGCTGAAAATCAAGAGAATACTACACCGGCGCCCGTGAGTGCCGAGCAACAGGAAAAGGAACGCCTCGGAGTGATTGCTGCGCGCCGCGCTAAAGTCGAAAAAATGCGCAATGACGGCATCAACCTCTATGGCCATCGTTGTGACGGTCTTACAAAAATTTCGGATGCGCTTGCGGCATTTGCCGCGCTCCCCGAAGGCTCCGAAGAGAAGCTCAATTTCAAGATTGCGGGACGCATGATGGCGCGCCGCATTATGGGCAAAGCGCTCTTCGCGAATGTCAAGGATCAGACTGGCAATCTGCAAATCTACATGCAGCGTCAGGATGTCGGCGAAGAAGAATACGCGGCATTCAAGAGCCTCGATATTGGCGACATCTTCTCCTTCGAAGGTTTTCTCTTCGTCACTAAAACCGGCGCAGTGTCGCTTCATGTCCTCTCATACGAGCTGTTGAGCAAATCACTCCTGCCGTTGCCGGAAAAATTCCACGGCTTCACAGATCAGGAGCAGCGCTATCGCCAGCGCTATCTGGACATGATCTGCAATGACGACACGCGCCGTACACTCGCGCTGCGTTCGCAAATCGTGCAAGCATGCCGCCAATTCCTCCTCGACCGCGGTTTCATGGAAGTCGAGACGCCGATTTTGCAGACGCTGGCGGGCGGCGCTGCGGCGCGGCCATTCAAGACATTCTTCAACGCACTCGGCATCCCGATGTATATGCGCATCGCGCCCGAGCTCTATCTCAAGCGCCTCATTGTCGGCGGCTTCGAACGCGTCTTTGAAATCGGCCGCGATTTCCGTAATGAGGGCATGGACCGCAAGCACAACCCCGAATTCACCGTCCTCGAACTCTATCAAGCATACTCAGATTGCCGCGGCATGATGGAAATCATGGAATCGATGATTACGACTGTCGCGATGAAGACGATCGGCACGCTCAAAATCAAAGGGCAGGACGGCAATGAAATCGACCTCTCCAGCCCATGGCGTCAAGTCGCGTACCACGACCTCGTCGCCGAGCACCTCGGTGCTGACTGGGCGAGCTTGCCGCTTGAAACGAAGCGTGCAAAAGCGGCCGAGATGGGCGTCGAATTGGAAGATGATATGGATGACGAGCATGTCACGCATGAAGTGTACGACAAGATTATCGAGCCGAAGCTGATTCAGCCGACATTCGTCACGCGCCTTCCCGCATATCTGGTTCCGCTGGCTAAACGCTGCCCCGACAATCCGAATCTCGTCGATGTCTATGAACTGGAGATTGACGGCCGTGAAATGTGCCCGGGATACACCGAGCTCAACGACCCAATCGATCAGCGCTCGCGTTTTGACGCACAGCTCATCGGGCGTGCGGATAATGACGACGAGTCTGAACGCATCGACGAAGACTTCATCACCGCACTCGAATACGGCATGCCGCCCACTGGCGGACTCGGCCTGGGCATTGACCGACTGGTCATGCTCCTCACTGGCGCGGAATCAATCCGCGATGTCATCCTCTTCCCTGCAATGAAGCCGAAGAGCAACTAGCACAACGCAATGACCAGCAACTCCATCCTGTCAAATCTTACTGCGCAGCAATTGGAAGCGGTGACGCATCGTGACGGGCCGATGCTGGTCGTTGCGGGGGCGGGAAGCGGCAAGACACGTGTCGTGACCCGCCGGATTGCGTGGCTGATCAGCCAGGGTGTCGCTCCGTATCAAATTCTCGCGATGACTTTTACGAACAAGGCCGCGAGAGAGATGCGCGAACGCATCGAAGCGCTAGTCGGGCATGTCCCGCAGAACATCGGGACATTTCATAGCTGTTGTGCGCGTTTCCTGAGAAGTAATATTGATTTGCTCAAAAATGGCCGCAACCGCAATTTTGTGATATACGATGATTCAGACCAGAAGAGTCTGATGACGCAAATTCTGAGGGAGAATAATTTCCGGGCCTTTTTTGTCCCCGCAGAGATTAGGCCTTCAACTATCCTTGCAATCAACTCCGCGAGTAAAAACCGGTGTGTCTCAATCGCAGAAGCATGCCCCGACAGCCGCCTTGCACGCTATGCGGTTGAAATCCGCGACTGTATCGAATTCTACGAACGCGTATTGGCGCATTATAACGCGGTCGATTTTGACGACCTGCTATTGATGATGCTGCAACTGCTGGATCAATTCCCCGCTCTAGCCGAGAGCTATCACCAGCGCTTTCGTTACATGCTGGTCGATGAGTATCAAGACACCAACCACTTGCAGTATGAGCTCGTGATGAGGCTGACGAATGCGCAGCATAACATCCATGTCACTGGCGATCCCGACCAAAGCATCTATTCGTGGCGTGGCGCGGACTACAGCAATATCATGTCTTTCCAGCAGGATTTTCCCGAAGCGCGTATTGTCAAGCTCGAGCAGAATTACCGTTCGACACCGACCATTTTGAACGCAGCAAATTCCGTCATCAGCCATAATGGTCACCGTATTCCCAAAGCGCTCTTCACAAAGAACCCGGATGGCGTGCAGATAATCGATGTCAGCACGAAATCCGAAAGCAGTGAAGCAGCATGGATTGCGCAGAGAATCGAATTGCTGCACGTCAATCATGGGTTCGACTGGCACGATTTTGCCATCCTCTACCGCACTAATATGCAATCACGCGCAATCGAGGAGAATCTCGTCAAAGCGCGCGTGCCATATCAGCTGCTTGGCGGACTGCGTTTCTATGACCGCAAGGAAATACGTGATTTCATCGCACTGCTGCGATTCTATGCCAACCCGATCGATGAAGTAAGCTTCCGCCGCATCTTCGATAACCTCGCAATCTGCGATGGATTGGGGCCGAAGACGTTCACTGCAATTGTCGCTAATGCGCAGATAAACAGCGTCAATCCGCTTGACTACATGGCTAGCCAGGATTTTCTTGATACGATGTGCAAAGGGAAAGCTAAACGCGCGATGCTGCTTGCGAATCTCTATAACTGGGCAAACAATCTCAAAAAAATTCCGCGCGAAGGAAATGCTGTCGATACAATTACTGCAATCGATGAAGCAACCGGATTCCGCGCTCAATTCGAATTGCAGTACGGCGTAGAAAATGTTAATGATCGCAATGAAAATATCAAGAGCTTCTATGCAAGAGCAGGGGAGTTCTGCAGGGATAATGACAATCCGACAATTGACCAATTTCTCCAGGATCTCGCACTCGTCGCCGATATCGACAACCATGATCCAAGTGCAAATAGCGTCGTGCTTATGACGTTGCATTCCGCAAAAGGCCTCGAATTCCCCGTCGTCTTTATCCCCGGCGTCGAAGAAGGATTGTTGCCTCACGCACGTGCGTGCGAGGATATAACAGATGCCGGCATTGAAGAAGAACGCCGCCTCTTCTATGTCGGCATCACACGCGCAAAACGCGCGCTGTTCTTAAGCCATGTGAAGACGCGCTTTACTTACGGTAGACAGTTATCTGCCAGTCCGAGCCGTTTTATCAACGAAATTCCGTCGAAGCTGATTGATCATATTGGAACGCACGATTGGTAAAACAGCGCGCGGATTACAACCCAGTCGGACAATCAATAAATTCGCAAGACAATTGCGGGAATTGCGACTGCACACACGCCATCATCGCTTTCGGCCCAGTCGTCTCGGTCGCATAATGACCGGCAGCAATCACATCCAGCCCCAATTCGCGCGCGGGATGATAATATTGATGACCGGCTTCGCCAGTGAGCAAGCAGTCACATCCGCACGCAGCGGCTTCCTCAATCATATCTGCACCACCGCCGGAGACAACGCCAATCCTGCGAATCGACGCATCACTACGGGTGCTCCAGACGATGCTATGACCGCATAAAGCCGCGTCAATTTTTGAAGCGAGCGTGGAGACTGCAAGCGGTTCAGGCAAGCTGCCCATGAAACCGATAGCATGACCATGATAGAGTCCGAATGGTACACGCGCATCTGATGCAATACCCAAAATATCGCACAATACCGCGTTGTTGCCATATTGCGCATGCAAATCCAACGGTAAATGCGCGGCATATAACGTGATGTCATGCGCAAGTAGCGCTTTGAAACGCCGTTGAGTATAACTTGTCAATCGCGCAATCCCACCACCCCAGCTTACGCCATGATGACAAAAGAGGAATTCGCAGCTGTCTGCAATCGCTGCGTCGATTGTCTGCTGGCACGCATCAACCGCAAATGCAATGCGTGAGACTTCATTGGATCCCTCGCATTGCACGCCGTTATTGGAGACATCGCTAATGCTTTTGATCGATAATAAATTATCGAGAAAATCGGTCAGC
>CAVGNO010000014.1:9348-20068 GCA_963630475.1 Blautia faecis
GCTGCGTACGTGGAATTGCCATCTTGACTAAAATTGCTTCAGGAAGCGATTGTCGTTCTCGTATAGCAGCCGCAAGTCATTGATGCCGTATTTAATCATTGCGATACGCTCAATGCCCAAGCCGAATGCATAGCCGGAAAGCACTTCCGGGTCATAACCGACATTGCGCAGGACTTCCGGATTGACTATGCCTGCTCCGGAGATTTCGATCCAGCCGGATCCTTTGCAGATGCGGCAGCCCTTGCCACCGCACGCCATGCAACTTGCATCCCATTCGACACTCGGTTCAGTGAAGGGGAAGAAGTGCGGACGGAAGCGAATCTTGATATTGCCGCCGAACATCTCCTTGGCGAAATATGCCAGTGTGCCCTTCAAATCCGCCAATGAGACATTCTTATCGACATATAGTCCTTCAATCTGATGGAAGCTCATGCCGTGCGTCGCATCCGGTGTGTCGCGGCGATAGCAGCGTCCGGGGCAGACAATGCGCACAGGCGGCTGCTTGCCTTCCATCGAACGAATCTGCACAGGCGAAGTCTGCGTGCGCAAAATCAATGTCTGCGGATCCAAGTAGTCGTGATGCTCCAGATCAAAATAGAATGTATCTGAAACTGCGCGTGACGGGTGATCCTTCGGCGCATTGAGCGCATCGAAGTTATGCCACACATCCTCGACATCCGGGCCATCCGCGACGATGAAGCCCATGCGGCGGAAAATCTCGACTGCTTCATCCATCACTTGCGTAATCGGATGATGATGTCCAATGCACCGATGGCATCCCGGAAGCGTCACATCAACCGCTTCTGCCGCTTCTTTGCCGGCTTTCAGCTTTTCCGCCGCAGCAGTAAATGCATCGGCAATCTGATTCTTGACCAGATTCAGCGTCTTGCCAACCGACGGCTTTTCCTCAGGGGGGACTTTGCCTAATTCGCTCATCATCGAAGGCAGAATACCCTTGCGGCTAATATACTTAATCCGAAGCTCATCCAGCTTCGACTCAATTGTAACTGTCGTTAGCGCTTCCTTGACTTCCGCCAAGACCGCTAATAATCTATCCTCTAACTGACTCATAGTGGTATTGTAAAATGAGATTTAACGGGAATTCGCCGTAATATAAGACAAATCCCCAACTCCGATACCACTATACAGCACTATGATGAACAAATAAAAAACTGCCACGGATAACGGCCATGGCAGTGAAAAAAGGAGGAATGGAATTGGCATCTCCAAGGGGAATTGAACCCCTGTTACCAGGATGAAAACCTGATGTCCTAGGCCACTAGACGATGGAGACACTTTTCGGAAGCGCCATACTATAAGCGCAAAAAGAAAATTTGCAAATTAAGACGCGTAATTTTTGTACTTTTTTTGCCTCTTTCTTTGCTACGCATGCGTAGCTGCTCAAATGCCGCAGCATTTCACATCATTTCATCTCGCCGATCACCGTGCGATTTGCGGGATTATCGATGGCGGTGATGCGGCAATTGTAGAATGTGTTATTCTGGAGCTGCTCATTTGTATTCAGGCGCACTTTGAGATAATTTTCCGACCAGCCGCTATTGCCGTCGCCTTCAGTAAGCACACGCACAGTTGTGCCAATTTGCTTTTTTGCGAACTCCTCCGCTTTGCGCTTCGCCAGCGCAAGCATGATCTTTTCGCGTTCGGCGACGACTGACGCCGGTGGCCGTGGCCATTGCGCTGCCGGTGTATTCTGGCGCGGCGAATAGCTGAATACATGCATCAAGCCGTATGGCATCGCTTCGACAAAACGCACGCATTGCTCAAAAATCTCATCAGTCTCGCCGGGGAAGCCGACCATCAAGTCAGTGCCGATGCAGACGCCATCCAGACGCGATACCGCGTCCTCGACTGTCGCTATGTATTTTGCACAATCGTAATGACGCCCCATTTTGTGCAGAATTGTATCCTCCCCATATTGCACTGGCAGATGCAAGAAGCGGCAAATGCGCGTATCGCGTTCCATCAGCGCAATCAGTCGTTCGAGTACCGGTCCGGGCTCCGTCGATCCCAGCCGCAGCCGAAAATCGCCGGGCAGACGCAGAATTTCCTCAAGCAATCCCGCAAGATCACAGCCGCTATTGTGATATGTCGCGACATTGACGCCGGTCACAACTAATTCACGGTGACCACGCGCTAGCAGCTCCGATGCTTCCCGCAGTACATCTGCTTTGTCCCGCGAACGCGGCTCGCCGCGCGTCTGTGGCACAATGCAGTACGTACAGCGGAAATTGCATCCTTCCTGCACTTTCAAATGCGCACGCGTATGCGCACCATACGCACCCGTCAGCGGAATCACAAATCCCTCGTCCATCGCAGCAGATGCATAATGCTGACACACCGGCGCGGCCGCATGATGCGCATCTGCCGGAATTAACGCTGCAATTGACGGCGGTTTCGGATTCGGCACTACTAAATCCGGCAGCGACTCCTCCGCGCTGTCCAATGCATGTTTGTCACTTGCCGCACAGCCGCACAGAACGACATACGCATCGGGACTGAAACGCCGTGCTTGGCTTACTGCATGCCGCGATTTCTGCGTCGCGGCAGCCGTCACCGCACAGGAGTTAATCACAGTCACATCCGCGTCTTCGCCCCATTGCACGACTTCATAGTCATGCGCGATAAAATCCGCAATTAGCAATGCGCTGTCGGCTTGATTGAGACGGCATCCCAGAGTATGAAAAGAGACACGCCGCATAGCTTAAAGCACAATCAGCGAGTTGATGAGCTCACGCGATTTTTCGATGCGCTCGCGCAACTGGTTGCTCTTTGCAAGATTTTCCTGATTCAATGGCGCGTTGCTTGCCATCAGCTCCTGCAATTCCTTCATTGCAGCCGCATTTTCGGCCATCGCTTGACGGCATTGCGTCTGCTTATCCGCCGGCAATTGCGAGACGCTCCATTCAAGCAGTCCAGTTTCCACTTGCTGACTCAAAGTCACAATCTGGCTGTCGCAATCCTTCATCTGCTTGTTGAATTGCGCAACGATCTCCTGCTTTTTTGTCTGAACACTCTTGAGCTGCTCATATTGCGCAGTGAGCTGCGCATTGCCGCATTGCGCAACCATCTGAGCGACTTTATGCGGTAACCTGCGGATGCACAGCTTCACATCGCGGATAAATTCTGCCGGAGTCATCACCGCATTCGCGCGCAAATTCGCTTGCGCAGTGCCATGCGTATCACAGAAAATCATCGACGGGAAATCCGAGACATTGAATCGCGCGCGCAACATCTTATTGCGCTCCAATAACGCTGCAGGGAACTCCGGCGATTTCTTCGGCAAGTCGATCATCACTAGAATTAACTCCGGCGCAAACGCATGCCATTCATCCGACAGCAGGACATTCGCAACAAAGCTGTTCGCTGCAAATGACCAATCCGACCCATTGAAAAACAATAGTATCGGCAGCTGCTTCTCAAGCGCAACTTTCGCAGCCGCATCAATATCCGAAGTCCATACACCGGGCTGCGCACCTTCTGCAACAACAACGATGCGCTTCGATGCTTCCGAAATCTCCTTCCCCGCCATCGACAACGCAGACGCATCGCTGTCCGCTCCGCCTTCCACATAATCCTCTGGCGACACCGGATCACAGCCGCTTATCATCACGACAACCAACAATGCCGAAAATAACCAAAATGCTCGCTTCATAATCCCTAAAGACCTCCTAACTGGTAACAGAACTGCGTAATGCCACATACTATAACGGAGACACTTCAAACGCCCCAATTATTCCGCAATTTCGATACGCGACGCTGTGGCTGGCGTGATTGCGAAATGGCGCGGGTTATACATGTCCTCGATTTGAGTCGGGGGCATTGCGCATTTTGCGGGCGCGATGCATCGCACAGTATAAGAGAATGTGCGCGGCGCGCCTTTATAGATTGCGCCAAACCAGAGCAAGCGGTCGCTGCATCGCTCGATCAAGCGTGCACCGGTCAGTGTATTCTCATTACTCTTCGGCGCGCGCGAAGCACTCAATGTCATGCGTGTCGCAAGCTTTGCGTCCTCGATTTCCATGCCGGCGGGAAGCAAATCAGTAATCACTGCATTTTCGCATGTCTCATCGGCACTCACAGTGAGTTGGACTGTAAGCAAATCGCCGACTTTGAATGTGCTCACCGGCTTGCCATCAAGACCCATGAATTCGCGTTTGATCGTGAAGCCCGATCTGACTGCTTCTGCTGGGATATTGGCAATGCGCTGATAATGCGTGAGTGCGACCGGCGTATCACCAGTATTGGTAATGACATACTCGCCGGCTTGCGTAAACTCGGCCGATTTTAAGCCATCATCATGGCTAGCGCGCCAGGTTTGAGTATTGCCACTATACGCAATTGTCACAGCGACATCGCCCAGTGCGGTATTTTTATTCAGCATTGCGCTGCGTGCAAGTCCGAGTGCAAGCCATGCATGCTCTTGCGTTGAGAGCAGGCTATCTTCGCCGTCGCACAATGTATCCAACTCGGCAGTTAGCGAAATGACTGCGGGCTCTTCCGGCATGATTCCACCGAGGATCCATAATGCGAGCCCGATTCGGCGGATTGGCGAATCGAGGATGCCGTCGGCATCACCACTGCCGCTAGCAGCAAATTGCACATTGCGGATGCTCTGCCAGAGTTTATTCCCTTCTGCCGCATAGCCTCCGCGAATCAACGCCATCGCCGCAATGAACTTGACAAATGGCGGACAATCAGCTTCTTCGACGGGTAGCAGATGCGCGTATTGACCGCCAATTTCCGGCGCAAGCAGTGTCAGCGTATATATCGCAAGCGCGTAATCCGTCGAGTAGCTCTTCTTCCCCTTGCGGTCATTTACGAAATTTCGCAGCAAAGTGGTCATTTGCGCAATTTCGCTGCTGGAGAGTTCGAGCATTCCGGCATTCTTCGCTTCGGCTTGGAAGAAGACTGCGTAGATACTGCCGGCATCCCAGCGTTCTTCGCCATTTGGCCACATCGCATACCCTCCGCCGGCGTCCTTCATCGTGCAGATTGTGCGATAAGCACGGCGGACTTTGTCATTTGCGACATCTACCCATGCGTCTGGCACGACACCTAGTTTCGCCAATACCGGCACGGCCAATTGCGGGAATGCAGTTGAGACCGTCTGTTCCAGGCATCCATGCGGATAGTTATTGAGCCAATCAAGATGCTGCTGTAGCCGCAGGATTGGCGCGCCTATCAGGAGCCGATCGCTTGGAGCTGCGCTCAATTGCACTGTGCTTTTTTCGCTCGGCGCAAGCATCACCGTCGATGCATTCTGGCGCGGCGCGACAGCCGGTCGAATGTCAATCACTGCAGTATCTGAATAACTCGCGCTTCCATCTGCAGCAGTGCAAGTCAGCCGCAAGTGCAGCTCATTATCCGTGCTATTCGATGGAATCGTAATTGTACAGCGCACATCGGTGGATTTCCCCGGTGCAATCTCGACTGCGTCAGACGACAGGACATCATGCATGTCTTCTACTGCGCCCTTCACGACTTCCCACTTTGCGGAGCCGACGAATGCTTTTTCGCCATGGTTGAAGACGCTGCCACGCACGATCAGCGTATCACTCAGCGCAGCAAATGCACTGGCAAGCGTCGAGATCGTCACTGGTTCACGCACAATCGCATTGACATCTCCGGCGCCAACCCAATCTGCGCCAACCGCGACCGCCATGATGCGCAACGAACCATTCATCTTTGGATAGCGGAAACGCGCAACACAACGACCGTTTTCATCCAATTTCGCAACGCCCATGTAGATGACGGCTGCCGGCACAGCATCTGTCCTGCGGCGGCCATGCATTTCCGCCATCATTGCAGCGGCTTTGGCGCGTCCCAATGCGTCGCCACCACCAATCTTGCCATTGACGACACGCAAAATCGGATAGATCATGTCGTAGATATGGCTGAATTTGAATGGATCTTCGCTTTTGCCATAGAATGTCTCAAACGGATTCGGAGTCTTCATCGCACTCAAGGCTAGAATGCCCTCATCGACTCCCCAGATTACGACTTCGCCTGCGCACTTCGGCTTGCCAGCGCTGTCCGTGACTTGCACGCATACTTCGCCATCGCTGCCCGGCAATGCGGTATCGCCCTGCGGCAATGAGACTGCGACATGCGCTTGATGCGCACGCTGATCAACCTTGAGCGTTACGACGCCACTGGCAAAACGCGGATCCACGCTGCGCTTTGCATCGCCGCATTCACCGATTGGGCCGACTGCGCATACTTGGACATGCCATTCACTGCGCAAATGATCGGCAGGCACTTTCACTTCAAATGCATTGAGCCCTGCGTTCACTGCAATCGTGCTGCTCTGTACTGGCGTATTGACGCTACTTTCGGTGTATATCAGCGCAGTGCCGGCAAAATCGCTGACAAAGCTGATGCGCGCAGTCTCTCCCGGCAGATACTTCTCCGCATTCATCTCAAAGACAAGCGTATTTGGATTTGCGGAACGCACTGCATCATCGCCCATCCAGCACCATGCATCGCCACTCCAGAGCTGCCGTTCGCCGGCAAAGATCCGCACGATAAAATGACCTGATTCCGGATATGTGATTGATGCATTTCCCTGCGCATCGACTGCTAATTCACCCGTGCTGACGTCGTTAGTGCTCTTCACCCATTCGCGCCGCGTCGTGCCGTCTCCTTGACTGCGCAATAGATAGCTCCAATCCTCTTTTTCCAGCTTATACGACAATTTTTCTTCTGGCAGCGCGACTTCCTTGCCATCGGTTCCAACTGCTTTCAGATTGAGCGCAATTCGCCGCGCATCAGTGCTTACGACGCGCGCTCCCAGATAGCGCGTCGTAAAATGACAAAGCACATTGCCACTGACAGTCACTGGACGCGTTCCACCCGCGCCGCGAATGCTTGCACTCACATTTACACGCACAGGCTTTTCGCCAAACACGCTCTCCTTTTCCAACTCCGGAAGTGTCTGCGTAAAAATAAAATCGCCATGCTCATCCAGCTTCACATTGACCGGACGTTCATCAAACGCGGTAATTGGAAGATCGTGACGGCCGAAGCTGTATTCACGCAGAGCCGCTGACGTCTTCAAATCTACGTATTGCCCGCGCACAAAAATACGCGCAGTGCCGCTTTGTACCGGCGTGCCGAAATAATACGCCGCATGGCCAGTCGCAGAAAGCATCCGCTGCCCGCGGTCGTATTTGAGCGCGATATTCGCATTAATCTGATCCGGAGTGAATTGCCCGACTTGGAAATTCGCGCATGCATACTCCGATGCATTGCGTCCCGGTACACCAAAACGTATTGTCCAATCGCCCAGCAACGCTTCGGGCGGAATCGCAAAATCCGCTTGCATCACGCCAAATTCATCAGAGATGACAATCTGCTTCGCGATTTCGCCGGCAACAGGCGAATAGAGCGTCGCTTGCAATGGCACGCCCGCAAGCGGCTTGCTTTCCGAACGCGTCCGCAAAATTGCCGTCGCACGGATATTCTCGCTCGGACGACATAGCGTGCGATCGACAAATGCCGCGCACTGCGGCTCATTTGCACGCTCCTGGTAGTAGCCATTTACTTCGCCGTGACCAAAGAATTTGACATACGACATATCGCCGCTGGATGGATCGCGTACAATCAGCAGTTCCGCGTAGTCCTCATCGTCCGCAATCGGTTTGATGCGAATGCGCGCTTCGCCATCCGCTCCCGTAGTGCTCTCGGCCAGTAGCTGATGCTTATGGCTATATACTTGCACTTGCGCATTGCCAATCGCGCGCGCCGGTTGCGCAATGCTACGCACATTGCAGATCATCTCGCCATTGACACGCGTCAAAAAGACCGCTAAATCCGTGACGACGATCGTATAGCGCCGTTCTGTATACGCTTCGGGATTATGAATGCGCATAAAATAGACGCCGGGCTTGCCACGCGGAATCCCGCATTGCGCTAAATCCAGCGACGTCACCTGCTCGCGGTTACGCACTGCATTCTGCGGTTTCACATCACGCGTCATAACCGGACGCGTAAAACGCTCATCGCCACTATCCAGAAAATTCACTAACACCGATGGATAGACTTCATGCACACGGCAAGTCAATCTCTTCCCAATATTCGTCGTGCTCAACGGCAATTCCCAATAGGGCGCATGCAATGGAAAAAATGTCCCACGCGACGCCAGATGCGCGTCGCTCTCCAAATCCGGAATCACGACTACCGTCTTGAGCGTGCGGTCGCTCTTCTCGGCCGCTGTTGCATTCGGGAATCCCGGTTTAATTTCAATGCGATAATACTTCGCCGGCTCGAATTTGCCGCGCAACTGCAAATAACGGTTGTTGTCCATCACACAATAGACGCCATCCGCAGGCCGGGGCTCAACGGCAATCAACGACTGATCAAGCTGCGCGGCATCAACCACATTGCGGTTGAAACGCAGCATAATCCGCGGTTGCTCACCCGAATCCCCCGGCAATACATACGTGCCGTCGATCTCCAACGGCTTCGTCGCGCCGGCTACACTCGGAATGAAGCAAAATGACAATAACGCAAAATAAATAAACCTGATAAAATAAAGATGTCGTGGCATGGCAAATAAAGTTAGTGGTTAGCAGTTAGAGAAATTCGTCACCGATGGTAGAAGTGCTGCCATGACCGGGATAGATGACTGTCTCCCGTGGCAGAATCGCAAGTTTGTTGTGCAGCGAGTCGTGCAATGCAGCCGCACTGCCGCCGGGGAAATCGGTTCGCCCGACACCGCCGCAAAACAGCGTGTCGCCAGTCAAACACAATCCCCAGTCCGCAAAATAAAAGCAGCAGCTACCCGGAGTATGGCCAGGCGTATGCAAAATGCTGAATTTCAAGCCGCTCACCGCAGGCAACCCCGCATCAACCGGCGCCGGCAAGCCCTCAATATGCGGCAGCCAGGGCAAAATCTCATTGAGTGGCGACGCATACATCGCACGGTCCTCGGCATGCACCCACACTGGCACGCCATAACGCGCAACGATTTGCGGCACTGCGCCAATGTGATCAACATGCGCATGCGTCAGATAAACCGCTTGCGGATTCAGCCCCAGACGATCAATCTCACTGATGATGACATCGCTGTCCGCACCGGGATCGACTACCAGCGCATCTTTGCGGTCATCGGCATGGACTACATAACAATTCTCGTCGATCGGACCAACTGTAATTGTGTGAAGCATTTTGCGTAGGGAATTAGGCAGTGGCAGAATAAATTCATCGCGTATCAAGACGCGCTTTTTAATATATACGAATGGCCACCGTCTAATAAATAAATCCCCGCAAAATTCAAACAATTTTTCTGTTCCCTCCCCCCCTGCGTTATGGCTACGGCATCTATTTAATCAGCGTGATGTCACCAAATGTGCGTGCATCGACAATATGTCCGCCCATCGGTGTGAACCAGCCGATCCATCCTTTACGCCAATAGCCGTCGGATTCATTGAAGAGAATCTGGAATCCGAGTGTCCTGCCGGCTTCCGGCGTATCAATTCCGGGAATTAGCGCCCATGGAATCAAGCATTCATAGCTTGTGATTCCGGGAGCCTCGTAAGAGGGCTCCACGCGTTTCGTGGAGAGCTTCACTTCCGGAATTGCGCCCGCTTCACGTGTGACAGTGTTGCGCTGTAGCACAGCGCCGCTTGTCGCTAGAGTCAGCACTGGATAATCCGTCAAATCCGGGTTGTCATATTTCCCGGTCACGCCGAGCTGGATGGAATCCGTGCGCCACGCATTGAGGCCGGTTTCCGATGCATCATGGCGGTCATCCGTGACTTTCGCAAACAGCAGGAGGCCGTCCTTGCACCAAGCGAGCTGGAAGTCTGCATCATAGTCGCCGACGCCGCTCCAGAACCTAAAGAGTTCCAGATTGCGCTTTTTTGTGCCGCGTGTTCTGATGACTGGTACATTCTTCCATTCGGAGTCGTTTGCATCAATCTTGCAGTTGTCCAGATATGGGATTCCGCGCATGGAGAGTAACCGCCGTTGCGGCAGGAATTTCTGTTGCGTTCCGCTCGTCTGCTGCAGACCGATACGGTAGCCTTCGCACCACCAGAGCGCACAATAGCCGGCATTTTCGTCCGGTGTATTCGGATTGAATGACTTCCCATGCGGGCGGAATGTGAGTGTCTTTGATTCGCCGGATTTCAGTGAATAGGATGCGGATGCCGGCTCGAAGCGCCAGTCTGCCGGCGCGTTGTTCATAAAGACCGGCGAAATTTCTCCGTTCACGGTTGCTTTGCCAGGATTATGCAACTTCACTTTGACTTCCGGAGTGCCATCGTGAGCAGTACCGCCGCTGATCGCTATCGTCACACCGCCATGAAGCACCGGCACTTCCGATTCAAGCGGATGCGCGGGAGGCGGACAATTCACTGCATCGCGCGTGAAGCTGATCGCTTGCGCGCGGACATAATGCGGTAGCTCGCCGCAGACGAAGCTGTGTGCTTCCACGCGATTGCCAAAGCCGTCGAAAATCTTCGCTTCACCGTCGATCGTGATTTTTTCCGGCGTCTTCAATGTCCAGAATGTGAAGACCGTATCCTTTCCGGAAATCCATTTCTGCACCCATAGATTGTCCGTGCTTTTGGTCAGCCGTTCCTGAAAATGCGGCACGGGCAGAATGCTGGTCAGAGTCGCGACAGAAACTGCAGAAGGGCGGACATGCCAGAAATCACGGAACATCGAGTGGTTCCGGATGCCGTCGAAATGAGTG
>CAVGNO010000014.1:20078-21788 GCA_963630475.1 Blautia faecis
CGCCGAAGAGCGCGCGGATAGCCGCGACGTCGTCTTCGTGGGCAAATTCCGGCATTTGCGGACTGCGGTATCCATGGACTGCGATAATATCCGGCATCCGTTCGCTATTACCCATCGCCGCGCATGCCATCTGATAGAGGAATGCGAGATTTCGGTGAGTCACGCCCGGATTAATCATTTTCAGATCGGTCTTTGCCGCGTGCACGCCTTGAAATATCTCCGCAATTTGCATCGCAAAGGGCCACAGCCGCGTCTGCACGCCAGTTGGCGGCCAGTTTTCCGGTTCGTTGTAGAATTCGGAAAAGAGGAAATCTTCCGGCTTTTCCTGCTTGAGCTTCAGGATTTCTCGAATCTGGAAGTCCTTATTTTCCGCAAGCTGTTTGAGAGTTTTGCCGCCTGCGCGTCCATTCATTGTTCCGACGTAGAGCATTCCCAGCGGCTTAAGCTCATCGATGACTTGTCCACTGCGGTTATAGCCGAAGAAGCAACCGCGCACTTTGTGGAATCCAAGCCGGGAGAAAAGCGCGTAATTCCGCGTATTCGAGACAATGTACGGTGATTCAGGATTGGCTTTCTTCGCATCTTCTGGCTGTTGCGGAATGACCGCGAACTGTAATGCGCAATTGCGCGTGATGTCATCAGACGCGCTGACTTCTGCATCAAGACGGTAGATGCCATTTTGCGTGAGCAACGGCATCTTGATGCGCGCAGTTGTGAAACGCTCCTTCAGAGTGACTTGATCGCGGCCCGAAGAGAGCGCCTTGCCATCTTGGCTATATAAAGTCCAGTTGATTGATACGCTTTTTCCAATGAGTGCGGTCGTATAGAGTTTGAGCGCGGCAGTTGCTTCCGTACTGTTGTCGAAGACATAATGATGAGCGTCATCCGGCTGCCACTCTACTTCCAGACGCGCAAACTTGAGCCATTCGCCTTTGCTCGGATGCAACTTCAGCTGCGTGATGTCAGTCTCTTCCTTCGTGAAATCGAATTCGTAGGTCTTTTTCGCTCCGGTTACGCGAAAATACTGGTAACTGACTTCGCCCGGCACCATCGTTTTGTGATATGCGTCAAGCGAAATTCCGATGGAGTCCGGATGAAAATTCTCCGGAGTCTTCCATGCCCCCGCATCCATCCATTCGCCGGACTCCGGCTTTAACCGGAAGCGCAGCTCGCCTTTGGAGAAGGATGCCTCAAGCTCAAATGCGCCATTGCCGGGCGCGATTTTCTCCCCGGCAGTACGCCATTGGATATTGCCCTTCTTTTCGTATGCGACGACGCATGGTTGAATCCGTTTTGTCGCAAGCGAAAAATCACGCGATCCCAGTGCAGGAATATAGCGGTGCCCATTTTTGCTGTCCAGGATATAGATGCCCGTCCAGGATTCACGCGCAAGCATCGCTTCGTTTTTTGCGTTCAGCGGCAATTTTAGCCGCAGTGATGCCGTGAATTCGCTGCCATCCCAGGGAATCGTTGCAGTATTGAATCCGCCTGCATAGCCCCATTTGCCGGTGCCTTCCTGCAAAACCGACGAGAGCTGCGCGCACGCATTCCATTCTGTTAAAAATATCAGCGCTGCAACCGCTAAAAGAATTGTCTTCCAGTATTTCATTGTGATGTTGTTAGTCTCCTGAGTCCGTGAAGTTAGAGAGTTTTGTGTCAGAACTAGGAATTTCGAAGGAGCGTACTCGGAGTACGTGACTGAGAAATGAC
>CAVGNO010000015.1:0-17184 GCA_963630475.1 Blautia faecis
CATTCCACGGGTACCCATACGCCACATGTGCACAAAATCCCGGCCTGTCCGACATTACGTGTTCCCCGTCACAAAAATCCACGGGAAACCACACGCCAAAATGTGCACAAAATCCCGGCCTGTAGGGCAAGGGCTTGTCCCTTGCCTGGCGTGTGTCTCAAACATCCCGACGGCTTCCCGGCCAGGCGTGGGTCCCCAACGACATCGCGGTCCGACATGACGTGTTATGGGGAACTGGCAAAGCCGTGAATTGGTGACGTCGTACTGTGAATTGGTCTATTGTTCCTGCTCCTATGTTCGGCCGAATGACCCACGCCGTGCGCGCTCACACGCCAGGCCGGGGACAAGCCCCGGCCCTACAGGCGTGATTTTCGGGGGTATTAAATTCTTGGTTTTCGCGGCGTTGCGTGGGCATCGGCATACCATTCCACGGGTACCCATACGCCACATGTGCACAAAATCCCGGCCTGTCCGACATGACATGTTCCCCGTCACAAAAATCCACGGCAAACCACACGCAAAATGTGCACAAAATCCAGGCCTGTAGGGCCGAGCCTTGCGCTCGGCCTGGCGTGGGTACCCAACGTCCCGACGGCTTCCCAGCCTGGCGTGGGTACCCAACGATACCACGGTCCGACATTACGTGTTATGGGGAACTGGAAAAGCTGTGAATTGGTGACGTCGTACTGCGAATTGGTCTATTGTTCCTGCTCCCATGTTCGGCCGAATGACCCACGCCGTGCGCGCTCACACGCCAGGCCGGGGACAAGCCCCGGCCCTACAGGCGTGATTTTCGGGGGTATTAAATTCTTGGTTTTCGCGGCGTTGCGTGGGCATCGGCATACCATTCCACGGGTACCCATACGCCACATGTGCACAAAATCCCGGCCTGTCCGACATGACATGTTCCCCGTCACAAAAATCCACGGCAAACCACACGCGAAATGTGCACAAAATCCAGGGCAGGCGTGGGCACCAACGTCCCGACGGCTTCCCAGCCTGGCGTGGGTACCTACGACATCACTGTGAACAGGATGTCAAGCAACTGCTGGGCGATTTCTTGTTTTAGTGAATTCACAAAACGCGCCAACCAGCATTATCTGAACATCAAGTTTCTTGACGGCATTCGAGATTATTGCGAGAATTTCCTCGGCTGCATTCATGTTTCATCCTCCAAATATTTTGTCCTGACGGCCGCAGCAATCTCCTGACATCTGCTGTCGTCCTTTGAGAGAAGATCCGCATAGACAAGTAACCAGTGGGCTCGTTCTTTGAAAACTCGTGTTTCAGGCCAGAATGCTTTTTTTACCGTGATATTTCCATTATCCGCAACGTGCCATCTTGCCTTTGCTACGATAGATGCAATATTGCCTTGACGCCAGTATTCTCCAAAGGTTGTTCTTGCAAGCCCCACTTGAGCCGCGGCCGTTTCTCCTCCAGCTATCAATTGACATTCACCATTAGTCAAAATAAGTTCACCCTGATACTTTGTACATTCCAACCTTGGTAGAAATTGCAATGCGTAGTTGGCACACCACAGATCAATCATACGTATTCTGTCTCCCCAGCGGAATCCTTTATTCCATCTGATAAGATAACCGCGTTCCTGAGCTTCCTGCATTACGTTGTTGATTGTACCGAGACTGGCACCGCTTCCAGTCGCAATTTTACGGTATGTCCAATTCAATGCTTCCTTTTCCGTAAGAAGCAGGAAGAGTACCTTCAGTCCTTGCGGATTCCAGCACCGTCCAGGAGTGAGTTTGCGCGTTAATTCATGAGGACGCATACAGTTCTTGATACAGAAGACATTGCCGTTCATGCGCAGCAGAAGATTGCCGGCAGTATCGACGTAGTTGATGCGTTTCGAGTATAACAGCTCCGCTGTTGCCGGAGGGAGAAAAGGCGCGATGACAAGAGTATGCTCCTTCCCTCTCAATGTACATTCCTCCGCTATATTGACCGCAGACATCGCTGTCGCATCCATAATGGAAAAATGCATACCATCGCTAAATTCAACTGTTGGATATGTTCCATTGTCAAAATGCAAACTTTTTATCTTTTGCAAACTGTTGTCTTTTAGAATAGCATTCAATCTGTCCAATGCTTTACTAATAATGTTTTGCCTGATATTCATATAGCCTCCATTGTTCATTTAGGTTGAACATGTATAAAATAATGAACAAGACGAGAATTGCAAACACGCTCATGTATTTATTTCCCCTATTCGTCATTCCCCCCCCCTATTGTTGCCCCTAGCCTCGCGCGGACGCCTTTGCATTTGGTCTTTTTCGACCAGTTTTACGAATTCAGTCAGCGCATGCAGATATATCCGGCTCATCCAGTTTGTTTTCTGCGTAGGCTGACTTCATCCCCAAGCAAGAGGAATATAGTAATGCGCGTTACTTAAAATTACCTAAAAATATCGCATTACAATGACTGATCAGCCAGAAAATTTCAGTGGGAAGTGGATTACGACCCGCGAATTCAGCGTCCTGCTTCCCCAGCAGATGTTTCATCGCCAGCTCGACACCAGTGCGTTACCAGTAGCGCAGCCGGAATTGTCCAATCGGCACATCCTCTTCCGTTCGCACTTTGCGCTGAAGGATGATGCAAAAGCCGTCGTCATTCGCATTTCAGCCGACGACTGTTACAAGCTGTACATCAATGGCCAATTTGTCGGACAAGGCCCGACGGCTGGCTATGCATTTCATTACTTCTACAACGAAATCGACATCACGCCGTATGTACACGCGGGAAAAAACACTATCGCCGTGCACACATATTACCAAGGACTCATCAACCGCGTCTGGGTCAGTGGCGACCGCCGTCACGGCTTGATTTATGACATCTTTGCCGACGCAGATCTAATCGCGTGTTCGGACGAGACAGTGCGCTGCCATGAGCACACCGGCTTCTCTTCCGACGGCATTGTCGGCTATGACACACAATTTCTCGAATGCTATGACGCATCTGCGCCGGAAGTCGGCTTCGAAATGCCGCAGTTCGATGACAGCGCGTGGCCACACGCATGCTTCCACTGCCATGCGGAGGACTACCGTCTCTTCCGTCAGCCATCGCGCATGGTCGTACATGAGTCAATCCGCCCTGTAGCCATCACGTGGGATGGCAATTGCTGCCGCATCGACTTCGGCGCATGCTATGTCGGCTACCTGCGGTTCCGCGCAAGCGGTGCGCACGGCAGCAAAATCACGATGCATTTTGCCCAAGAGCTTGAAGAAGATGGCGCGTTGCGCTGGCATCTCCGCGCAAATTGCACATACGAAGAACACTTCATCCTCTCGGGAAATGCCGACGGCGACATCCTCAACCAATTCGATTTCAAGTCATTCCGCTATGCCGAGCTGCAACTGCCTGCAGGCTGCAGCATAGACGAAGCGTCGATTGAGCTTGATGCACGCCACTATCCATTCGAGCTGCGCGCGGAATGCAATTGCAACGACGCGCAATCGCTAGCGGTCTGGCAACTATGCGTCGATACACTCAAATACGGCGTGCAGGAAGTAATCCAGGATTGCATGGAACGCGAAAAAGGCTACTATCTCGGCGATGGATGCTACACGCTTCTGACCTACTGCCTGCTCATCAAAGACTGCTCGCTGATGGAAAAATTCTTCGACGACTTCCTGCGCACGGCATTTATCAACCGCGGCTTGATGACTTGCGCGTCATGCTCATTGATGCAGGAGATAGCTGAATACCCACTCATCATGTTCACACTGCTAGTTGAATACTGCGAGCTGGGCGGCAACCGCCAATTCGTCGCCGATCGCTATGACGCATTTGCCGACATCCTCGACTTCTATCGCGACTGCTATGCCGAGGAAGACGGCCTGCTCAACCGTCTCGACAAATGGAGTGTCGTCGAATGGCCGGAAAATATGCGCGACGGCTATGACGTGGAGATGATTCAGGGGAAGCGGTGCGACATCAAGCACAACGCGCTCAACGCTTACTACATCGGCGCAATCAAGTGCCTCAACAAAGTCGCACGCTGGCTCGGCCGCCCGCGTTATGCCGACGTCGCGCCATTGCAGCGCGCATTTATCAACGCATTCTATGTCCCGGAGAAGCATCTCTTCCGCGACAGCGTTGAATCGCAGCATATCAGCATGCCCGGCAATATCTTCGCCGCATTCTACGAACTTGCGCCGAACCAGGAGTGCATTGACGCTATCCTCGCGATGATTCGCGAAAAACGCCTCTCGCAAAGCCTGCTGTTTGTGACATTCCCACTGCTGGCATTCCTCAAAAAGCAAGGCGAAGACGAGCTCCTGCACAGCCTTCTTACCGACGAACATGCATGGCTGAATATCCTCGCGGAAGGCGGCACACGCACATTCGAGGGATGGAGCCGCGAGACCAAATGGAATACTTCGCTCTTCCATCTCACATTGTCATTTGCCGCATCATTCCTCACGGACTGGCCACTTGCGCGCATCCTCGCATTCCCGGATGAAGCCTAAACCCAGCACGCAAGGAAAAATTAATTTATCTCATGCATGGCAAACTTTAGTGCATGGGATATTTTTTACTCTATTCCCGCGAATTAGCGCTTTTCTAGTTTCCGCGCGGAGTGTGTAATACATATTTTCTATCGGAGAACAATCCTTTTGAGCAGCAATTTCAGTTCATTCGGTTCGCTAGGCGATTTATTCCGCGAACAGGGCAAAGATATGAAATGCCGCATCCGCGGATGCAATAATATCGTCCATATATCAGACGAACACGCATTGCGCAGTAAAACTGATGATGCGCATCATCGGCACGAAGGCGCAATGTGCGATGAATGCCAAGCGTATTTCAAGACACTCTCGGACAAGCAGATGCCGTGTTCAACGCCGGGTTGCGACGGCACATGGAAGTGGAATCGCTTCCAGCAGCTCGAAGCGCATGTCCAAGGCCGCGATGACCAGCAGCCACGCGGATTCTGCGACAAATGCCGCAAAGCAGTGCATGACAAACAGGACATCGAAGTGCAATGCCGTATCCGCGGGTGCAAAAACACGTGGACTTGGACTGCACGCATGCAGCAGGAATCCCGCGATGGCAAACCGCCACACCGCCTCTGCCCAGACTGCTTCAAGATTTTCAATACGCTGGAAGACAAAGAGCTGCCATGCCGCATCAAGGGCTGCAACCATACTTGGACTTGGTCGAAGACGCAGCAGCTGGAGCATCTGCGTGCGGGTAATTCGCTCGAGAAGCCGCCGCAGCGCATGTGCCAGGATTGTCTCAAGCGCTTCAATGAATTCAAGCCGATCGAAGTGCCGTGCCGCATCAGCGGTTGCAAAAACACGTGGACATGGAATGCATACGACCAGCTCGAAGCATCGCTGACATGTCCGGAGGGGCAGCAGATTGAGCCGCCGCAACGCATGTGCAAGGAGTGCCTCAACTACCTCAACAGCGTCAAGGACATCGAAGTGCCGTGTGCAAACAAAGGCTGCGATCACACGTGGACTTGGACTCGCGGCATGCAACTCAATGCAAAGATACTTGGGCGTGACACACCGCCGCATCGCATCTGCGACCACTGCCGCGAAGCTATCAAAAATATGCAGCCGATCGAAAATCCCTGCGCAGTCGAGGGATGCCCGGGCAAATGGACTTATACGCCAGAACAGCAGCTGCGCGATCAGCTCGCTAACCGCAAGCCCGAACCGCGCTTTTGCACGAAATGCCAGGAATTCCTCGCCGAACACAAAGCCGAGCATCTGAAATGCGAAAAATGCGGGCGCGATTTCACGTGGTCTGCACGCGAGCAGCTCTACACAAGCTTGGGGACATTCCAGAAGCCGCACTTCTGCGCAGAATGCAATTCCAAAGAGATTGCGAGTATGCCAGCACCGCGCGAAGTCATCACGCGCGCAGTCCAACCGCTCCTGCGTATCACAATTCCGACTGGCGGCGACTGGAATAACTTTGCGACAGTACGCGACTGGCCGGATGGCATGACGAATGACACAATCGCAATGATGAGCAACGCAGCGCCGCGCATCGTCTGCATCGGCGATGAAATGACTGCAGCAGCTGAAGACGCGCCATCATGGGTTCGCGTCCTGACTCAGATGCTCAAGGAGAAGATTGCCGGATGCGGCGTCATCAACTGCGGCATGGCCGGCTCAACCAGCGAAGCACTCAATGCGCGTTTCGAACGCGATGTCGCGCCATTCGCACCGCAACTGGTCATCTTCTCCAGCGCATTTGCAGACACACGGCGTGCGCCCGAAGGCGGCTACACGGACGAAGCAATCGCAAGCGCTATCGCGGCAAAGGAAGCCGCATTCACAGCATTCGTCCAGAAATGCCGCGCTCTGGAGAATCCGCCGGAGCTACTCTGCTGGCTCCCCAACCCGATCTTCCCGCAAAAGGATGGCCGCAATGACTTGTGGCGCAATAACGAGAATCCGGATACTGACGCCATCAGATTCTACGACGCGATGCTCCGCGCAACGCGCAGCTGGTGCGATGCACAGCACATCAACATCGTCGATGGCAAAGCACTCTTCGAAATTGTCGGCCAGAAGACCGCAATGGGCTGGCTAGCGGATTGCTACCACCCCAATGTCGATGGCTGCCGCAATATCGCCGGATGGCTCCTGGGCGAAATCACCAGCAAGGAACTGATTTAATCCGCTGTAATTGGACGTACGGAAAATACGCAATCGCATATTACAGTATCTCCGTTGCCAGCACTTTACAATTTTTCTGCATTTTTCTCCAATTTTCTTCGATAAAAACACCACCATGTCCGTCAAGAATCTCACTCTCGCTTTAAGTGTCGCATGCTTCTGCGCACTGATCGTCACTGGTTGCACAGCCAAACCCAAACTCGACCTCTCTAATCTGCAAGTCAATCCCTCTGCAGTCGAAGAGACTGCCGAAAATGGCGGCGAAAACGGCGAGGGCTTTGTCGCCGGACCGACGGATGGCGAAGCCGGCGATGTCACCGGATTCGGCACTGAAGATGACGATACAGTCAAAGGCGGTGAGTGGAATGACGGCAGCCAGCCGGTTCAGCCGGTCAATGTCGGAAACCTGAAGAATGCCCAACACTGGGATGGTGCAGTCATCTACTTCGCATACAATCAGTCCGAGCTGGAAGGATCACAGCGCGCGAAACTCGACACACTGCTTGCATTCCTCAACGAAAATGACGGCAAGGGACTCATCATCGAAGGCCATACCGATGACCGCGGCAGTGACGAATACAACCGCGCGCTCGGCGAACGCCGCTCGCTCTCCGTGAAGAGCTACCTCGTCAATTGCGGCATCGCAGAAAACCGCATCGAGACAGTCAGCTATGGCGAAGACCGCCCTGCAGTCCCCAACGCATCGACTGAAAGCGACCACCAGCTCAACCGCCGCTGCGAATTCGTCATCGGTGATTTGTAATTTCCGTTAATTTCCGTTGCAAACAACAGATTGCATACAAGTTACTGCCGCGGTGGCCGTGCGCCGCGGCAAAATTCTTTTAGCGACGAGACGCCCTGGCGCGCATTTAGCAGGTAGCTGGGAGTTTCCGGGTGGCAAATGCCGGGATGGCGAGACGCTTGCCGATTGTATAGCACGCGAACTCGATGAAGAGCTCGCGCTGAAAATCCGGCAGGCGTCTTTGCTTTTTAGCATCACACACCGCTATCCGGAAAAAAGCATCCAGCTGCATTTCATGCATTGCGAATGCGCAGATGACTACGCAGAGCCGACTCCGCGCGAAGGACAGCAATGCGGATGGTTCGCGCCCGACGAATGGGCGAAGCTGCAATTCGCACCTGCGGATGCCGCGATGCTCGCTGAACACGCTCCTCAATTGCGTCAGCTGTGTGCGGAGTCACTCAAAACGCCAATGCGATTGCCGACATGGCTGCGGACGCCATTTTCTGGCGGCGAAGCGGCTATCCAAATGCGGCGCATGCTGCGTAGCGGCGCACTCCATACCGTCTGCGAAGGCGCAAAATGCCCGAACCGCTGCGAATGCTGGCGTAATCATACCGCGACATTCATGATTCTTGGAGATACATGCACACGTGCATGCCGCTTCTGTTCGGTCAAACACGGCCGCCCTGCCCCACCCGCTCCCGATGAGCCCGCGCATATCGCGCAATGCGTCGAAGAACTCGGCCTCAAATACGCAGTCGTCACTTGTGTCACGCGCGATGATCTGCCCGATGGCGGTGCAAGCGCGATGGCCGCAACAATTGACGCAATCCGCACGCGCTGCCCCGCAACACGCGTCGAAGTGCTCGTCTCCGACTACCAAGGCGATTTCAGCGCAGTCGATAAAGTGCTCGCAGCACGCCCCGTCGTATTCGGTCATAATCTCGAAACTGTTGAGCGATTGAGCAACCAAGTGCGCTCCGGTGCATCCTACGCACGCAGTCTCGCTGTACTCAAATACGCAGCAGCGCACTGTCCCGATGGCACACGCATCAAATCCGGAATGATGCTCGGCCTTGGCGAAGAAGATGACGAAATCCGCCAAGCGCTCATAGACCTCAAGGATTGCGGCGTCGCCATCGTCACACTCGGACAATACTTGCAGCCGACACCACAGCAGCTACCAGTCGCGCGCTTCGTTACGCCAGACGAATTTGACGCATGGGCGCGCTACGCCGAAGAGACGCTCGGCTTCCAAAAAGCCGTCTGCGGACCGCTTGTGCGCAGCTCTTATAAAGCTGCGGAGTTTAACGGAGTTTAACAGATTCCTCTTGTATCATGCCTTCTCATTCCAAGTCCATTTCAGGAGCGATGATGCTTGTCCGCGCGTTGGAGCGCGAGGGCGTCGATTTGCTTTTTGCCTATCCGGGCAGCACATCGATGATGGTTCATCAATGCCTGTTGGATTCGCCTATACAAGTGATATTGCCACGCCATGAGCAAGGCGGCGGCTTTGCTGCGGAGGGCTATGCGCGCGAATCCGGCCGTGTCGGTGTATGCATGGCGACATCCGGCCCTGGCGCAACCAACCTCGTGACCGCGATTGCGGACGCATACATGGACTCCGTCCCGCTTGTCGCCATCACATGCCAAGTCAATCAGCATCTGATTGGCAAAAACGCGTTTCAAGAGACCGACATTATCGGGATGACGCGGCCATGTGTGAAACACAGCTTGCTCGTGCTGCATCCGGAAGAGATTGCGCAAGCCGTCAAGGATGCATTCTATCTTGCTGCTAATGGCCGCCCCGGCCCAGTTGTCATTGACATTCCGACCGACGTTCTGCGTGCAGAATGCCCGGAAGTCATTCCGGAAGCGCCGTCGGTACGTCCGCAAAATTGCGGTCTGACTGAATTGCCGGATGAAGAAATTGAAGAATTGCGCACGCTTCTGCGCGAATCCAAACGCCCATTCATCTACGCAGGCGGCGGAATCATCACTGCCGGCGCAGCGGACATGCTGAAGCAATTTGCAGAAGAGTACCAGATTCCGGTTGCGACTAGCCTCATGGGCATCGGCGCATTCCCCGAAGACCACGACCTCTCGCTCAAATTCATCGGCATGCACGGCTCGTATGCAGCAAATTATGCCGTACACGACTGCGATCTGCTCATCGCATTGTGCGTGCGCTTCTCCGACCGCGTGACTGGCGATATCAAGCGCTTCGCACCAATGGCAACCATTGTGCATGTCGATATTGATGAATCGGAAATCAACAAAAATAAACACGCCGATGTCGCAGTCGTCTGCGATGCACGCGTCTTCCTCAATGCGATGCTGTGCGAGCCATTCAAGTGCGGCACTGATGACTGGCGCGCAAAAGTCGCAGCGTGGAAACGCGATTATCCCTTCCAGTTCATCCCCGGCGGAGAACAAATCACTGTCCCCGAAGTCGTCCGCACACTGCATCGCTTGACACATGGCAATGCGACAATTGTGACGGGCGTCGGCCAGCACCAAGTCTGGACTGCGCAATTCTTCAATTTCACGCAGCCGCGGCAGCTGCTTACATCCGGCGGATTGGGCGCAATGGGCTTCGGACTGCCTGCTGCAATCGGCGCAGCGCTGGCCAAACGCGCACGCAATGACAGCACACCAGTCGTATTGCTCGATGGCGACGGCTCATTCCAGATGAATATCCAGGAATTGGCAACCGCATTCATCGTCGATGCGCCAGTCAAAATGATCGTCCTCAACAACCAGTGTCTCGGGATGGTCTCGCAATGGGAAGACCGCTTCTATCAAGGCCGTCACGCCAATACTGACCTCCATCTGGAAAAAGCCGGCGGCGAATACCCGGATTTCTGCGCAATTGCGGCCGCATACCGCATCCCAGCCGCTAATGTCACTGCATCCGCAGATCTTGAAGCAGCGATGCAGCAGATGATCGATGCACCCGGCGCGTATTTGCTCAATGTGCGCACTGTGCGCGGCAACCATGTCCTACCAATGATTCCCGCAGGCAAAACCTGCGAGGATGCTATCCTACAATAACGATTAGTCCTGAATCCATGAAAATCCTAGTTCCCGAAGAAAAGATCCAGCAGCGTGTCCGCGAGATGGCAGCGGAAATCGACCAGTACTACGCAGGCAAGCACTTTATCCTCGTCGCATTGGTCAATGGCGCAATGTTCTTTGCCGTCGATTTAGCGCGTGCACTCAAAGGCGATTTCTTCGTTGATACAATTGCGGCATCCAGCTACTCCGGCGAACACTCAACCGGTTGCATCCGCTTGCGCGGCAACACGAAACTCCCAGTGAAGGATTGCGACGTCCTGCTCGTCGATGGCGTATTGGATACCGGTCTGACTCTCATCTCGCTAGTCGCAGAGATGAAGCAGCGCGGCGCAAAGACTGTGCGCACTGCGGTACTTGTCTCCAAGAAAGTCACGCGCCATCCCAAAGCAACTGGCTTCAACGCCGACTGGGTCGGATTCGAACTGCCGAATGAATTCCTCGTCGGATGCGGAATGGATAATGATGAAAAAGACCGCCAGCTGACCGATATCTGCGCAGTCGAAGACAGCGACCGATAGTTTTTACGGGAGAATATGAAGATGTCCGAAGAGATTATCTATCTGGACAACAATGCGACGACGCGTGTTGCGCCGGAAGTATTTGCGGCAATGACGCCGTATCTGACCACGCAATACGCCAATCCGTCAAGTGTCTATCCATTTGCCGGCCCCGCTGCCGCCGCAATCGTCAAAGCACGCGAGCAGATGGCGACTCTGCTGGGATGCGATCCTGCGGAAATCATCTTCACCAGCTGCGGAAGCGAATCCGACAATGCGGCATTGCGCAGTGCAATTGAGACACAAAGCGGCCGGCGCCGCATCCTGACGACTGCCGTCGAGCATCCCGCAATCCTCAATACATGCAAGGATTTAGTCGATCACGCCGGCATTCACGTCGATTACTTGAGTGTCGATAGCCGTGGCCGCATTGATCTGGAAGAAGCCAAAGCACTCATCACCGAAGACACCGCAATCGTCAGCGTCATGTTCGCAAACAACGAAATCGGCAACATCTATCCGATTGCAGAGCTCGCGGCACTGGCACACGCTAAAGGCGCGCTCTTCCATACCGACGCAGTCCAAGCCATCGGCAAAATTCCGATCAACTTGCATAGTGCGCTCAAGGATGTCGATTTCCTCTCGCTCTCCGGTCATAAATTCCATGCTCCGAAGGGCATCGGCGTACTCTATCGCCGCCGCTTCGCGCCATTTACTCCGTACTTGACCGGCGGTCATCAGGAAAGCATGCAGCGCGCAGGCACCGAAAATGTCGCATCTATCGCAGGCCTCGGCGCTGCCGCCGAATTGGCGATGGCGCATATCGAGGAAGAGAATACGCGCGTCAAAGCACTGCGCGACCGCCTGCAAGCCGGACTGCTCGCGAATTGCCCAGACGCAATGGTCAATGGCGATTGCGAACACCGCCTCCCCAATACCGCAAATATCGGCTTCAAATATATCGAGGGCGAAGCAATTCTCCTGCGCCTCTGGGATGCCGCAAAAATCTGCGCGTCCTCCGGCAGCGCATGCACAACCGGGTCGCTTGAGCCATCGCATGTCCTGCGCGCACTCGGCCTGGATTACAAAGCGCTGCATGGCTCAATCCGCCTCAGCCTCTCCCGCTATAATACCGAAGAGGAAATCGACCGCGTTCTCGAAGTCATGCCGCCGATTATCCGAACATTGCGCGACCTCTCGCCCTTCGGACGAAACGAACAATAATCACACTAAAAAATCATCCACGAAAAGGGTAATGATTCAGCCCCAAAAAACGTGCAACAATCTGCCAATCCTACCTAAAGCAAACTTGCTTATATTGCTTTTTTTTCGTGCTTTTTCGTGCTTTTCGTGGATAAAAAAATATGGATAATGATCAACCAATTTTTGCAGTCGAGCTGTCTGTGACCGATACGACAGTGCCAGTCTTGCTGGAATTGCTCGCGACACTCGACATCCCCGAAACCGCTGTCTCCAGCTATGAAGATGTCGATGCCCATACCGGCACTATCTACATCCTCGGCGACACGGAAGACGAACAGCGCGCGGCACGCAAGCAGATCGATGAAGCACTTCCACAATGGCAGAACGCACTGCCCGCGCCTGTGAAGGAACTGCGCATGACGCAAATCAAGCGCGAGGACTGGTCGGAGAGCTGGAAGAAGTACTTCCATCCATTCCGTGCATCCAATCGCGTCGTCATCCGCCCCAGCTGGGAAGAATACACCGCAGAGCCCGGCGACATCCTCCTCGAAATTGATCCCGGAATGTGCTTCGGCACCGGAGCTCATGGCACGACGATGGCATGCATCCAGTATCTCGATGAAATTGCTGCAGCGCAAGGCAATGGCCTCTCCTTCATCGACGCCGGAACTGGCTCAGGAATCCTCTCAATGGCTGCGAAAAAACTCGGATATGGGCGCGTCTTCGCATTCGATTACGACCCACAATGCGTCGGCGTCACAAAAGAAAACCTCACTCGCGCAAAAATTGACGGCGTCGAAATCGCGCAAGGCGATGTCCACAATGTCCAAGCGCCTTTTCAAGCAGATGTTGTCATCGCGAATATCCTCGGCCATATCCTGCTGGAAGCCGACCGCCATCTCTTAAGCATCGTCAAGCCAGGCGGGAAACTCGTTCTCTCCGGCATCCTCAATGAGCAATTCGACGCAATTAGCAGCCATTTTGTCAAACTCGGCCTCAAGGAAATCAACCGCCGTTCGATCAAAGAGTGGACTAGCGGACTATTTCTAGTATAAAGGTAAATTATCATGCAAACTCTCTATAGTGTAGATGAAGTACGTTCTCTCTCCGCTAAATGGCATAATGCCGGAGAACGCGTCGCCGTCGTCCCTACCATGGGATTCCTCCACGAAGGGCATCTCTCGCTGATGCGCATCGCTAAACAGTACGCACAGCATGTAATTGTCAGCATCTTCGTCAATCCGACACAATTTGGTCCAAATGAAGACCTGGACAAATATCCGCGCGATCTCGCACACGACCAGCAACTCTGCGAAAGCGTCGGCGTCGATGCAATCTTCCACCCGACACCCGCAGTGATGTATGATGACGACTTCTCCGTCTGGGTCAATGAGGAAAGCCTCTCCCAGACACTCTGCGGCGCATTCCGCCCAATACACTTCCGCGGCGTCTGCACTGTCTGCCTGAAACTCTTCAATATCACGCGCGCGGATTGCGCAGTATTCGGTCGCAAGGACGCACAGCAGCTGCTGATTATCGAGCGCATGGTCCGCGACCTCAATGTCCCCATCCAGATTATCGAAGCGCCGCTTGTGCGTGAAGCAGACGGCCTCGCGCGTTCCTCACGCAACAAGTATTTGAGCGACGCGGAACATCAGCGCGCACTCGCACTCTCGCGCGGCATTCACGCCGCCGAAGCCGCATACAATGCCGGCGAACGCGACGCAGATGCGCTCAAAGCCATCGTGCGCAAGGAAATTGAAGCCGCACCCGCCGATAAAATCGACTATATCGACTTGATGAGCCGCGCGGCATTGCGCACGATTGCACGCGCCGATGAGCCCGCACTCCTCGCAGTCGCAGCATATTTCGGCAATACACGACTGATTGACAACGTATTTCTTGGCTAAATCATGACTATCGGCGAACAGATCCAAATCACTGTCACTGACATCGCATTCGGCGGCGACGGCGTCGGACGCACACCCGATGGCGGCGTCATCTTCGTCCCATACACTGCTGTCGGCGATGAAATCCTCGCAACCGTCACGCAAGTGCGGAAAAATTTTGCGCGCGGCCAAATCGCGACAATCATCAAGCCAGCGCACGAGCGTTGCGAAGCACACTGCCGACTCTATGGCAAATGCGTCGGCTGCCAATATCAGCATCTGGATTACGCGGCAGAATTTGCCGCGAAACAGAAGCAACTGCGCGATCTGTTGCGCCGCATCGGGGGCTTCGTAGACTTGCCGGAATTCGATGTCGCATACGCCGCGCCGCAACAATACGGCTACCGCAATAAGCTGCGCCTCGAGCCCACATTCATGGAGCTGCCCGGCGTCGAAGGCAAACGCCTCGCTTATGGCTACTACGGCAGTGACAACCAAACGATTATCCGCGTCACCAACTGCCCGCTGGCTTGCGATGTCATCAATAACGGCATCATCGATGCAATCCACAGCGACTGGGGCAAAGCCAATAAAAAGAAGAAGGGCAAAGATGAGCGTCCCGGCGCAATCACATTGCGCGCGACCGCCGATGGCGCGCTCGCATACTACTTCGGCTATGCGCCCAAACGCGTTCCATGGCTCAGAGAACGCCTCAACGACTTGGAGTACTCGGTGCCGCTGGGCTCCTTCTGGCAAGTCAATCCCGCAGTCGCAGGCCAGCTTGTCGCACGCGTCGCGCAATGGATTGAGCCACTCGATAATATCGAGACTTTTATCGATGCATACGCAGGAGTCGGCACATTCACTTGTGCGATGAAGAATCCCTTCAAAGAACGCCTCCTCATCGAAAATGACCGCGAAGCCGCCAAAGCCGCCGAATTCAATGTCGTCAATCGCCATCAATTCGGCTGCCAGATTATCCCCGATACAACCGAGAAAGCGCTGCCGAAGCTGCTGAAAAAATGTAATGCCCCCGCGACCGCAGTGCTACTGGATCCGCCGCGCACCGGCTGCCAAAACGTCGTCATCGAAGCATTACGCCATAGCCGTCCCGCGACCGTCGCGTACGTCTCCTGCAATCCGGCAACACTCGCGCGCGATCTCAAAGCGCTCTGCGCAAACGGCGACTACCATATCGACAAAATTGCCATCTTTGATATGTTCCCCCGTACCGCGCACTTCGAAACCGCAGTCCTCCTCAGCGCACGGTAATTTTTTTTTCCCCCCCCACATCCGTAATTTACGATGTCTTCCATCCCATTTTTCAGCAGTATCACATTTGGCATAATTGCGATGATAATCGTCGGCAGTAGCTGGTGCATCACGGGATTGGTGATGGGAGATGCACCAAAGCGCGGTGTCGGCGTGCCGTTCTTGCAATTCATCAGCTATCTTGTTTCAATCATCGGCTGTGTTATTGCGACAACATTGTTAGGCAATTGGGGACTGCATGGTTGTACTCCCAAAGTATACTTCTGGACGAACGCTGCGTATTTCTTCTGTGGCGCAGCTAATTTTTTCAATTTGCTCTGGATGTCCCGTGCGATGCAAACTGGCCCCAATGGCGTCATTTGGTCGATTATCCAATCTGCGCTAGTCTTTCCGTTTTTAGGCGGAATCATCTTTTTTGGCGTCGAAGCGACAGCACTGCGCATTATCGGCATCCTCTTGCTTTTAGCAGCACTGGTTTTCTTCGGCATGACCAAGGACAACACCAGCCATGGTGGACATCAATGGAAGCTTCTGGCGTTTGCGGCATTAGCAATTTGCGCGGTTCAGCAAAATGTCCAGACTATGCCGTCATACTTTGAGAGCTGCCGTGCGGTTCCCAGTACGATTCGCACATTAGCCGGGTCGCTGGGGCTGTGGTCCACTGCGGCAGTGTATATCCTATTTACGACCAAACGTGATGCGTATGCCAAAATGCTGATGCAAGTCAAGTCCAAAGCGCTATGGGGATATGTCCTGGCAATCCAGGGATTCTCGCTCTTCTTTTCATTCACGCTCTCCTATCCGGGGATGGACGCAATGGCGAAACATGGACTCGGCGGCATGGCATTCCCAATGATGGTCGGCTCTTGTATTGCAAGCTTTACGCTTGCGAGCGTATTTCTGCTCAAGGAGAAAGTTCGGCCTATCCAAGCGCTTGCACTGGTTCTCTGTATCACCGGCTTAGTGCTGATTTGCACTGCTGCATAGAAACAGTAATGTGTCGGATTTGAATTACTCTACCATTTTATTTTCTTGCACCTAATCGCGTTTGGCGGAGGACACGCGATGCAACACTTCCGCAAGCAGATTGCCTGCGTGTCCTAATCGTCACCAATGACAACGGCCAACTGGAAGCCGCGGATGGGCACACTTGCAATCTCAAACAATACGACCGCATCATTATTTCGGCGTCAAGCGCCACTCTTTATAACGCCCAAACGGATTCCAAGAAAGACAACCAAGGAGAACGAATCATGCCAGAGCAAAAAGTGACGACAAGCAGGTTCTACGAACCATGCCTTGAAATTCTGACCGCCATTTCGCCTACTGCGATGGGAGTGCAGCAGATTATCAGGGCCGTGGCCGAAAAACACCCGGAATTGAACTGGGCGTCCTGCAACGGAGGCGTCCGCGCCAATCTCATCAGGATGGCGGCCAATCCCGCCTCGCCAATCCAGCGTGTCGAGGGAACGACTCCCCCGGAGTTCTATGCGAAGAGCGGGAATGCGTCGTTTTCAAGCATCAGGACGCAACCATTATGCGGCACTGACGCACCAAAGAAGGTGAACAGCATCTTCTACGAGCCATGTCTGGAAATTCTCAAGGAATGTGCGCCGCACGTGATGAACGCCAACGAGGTGATGAAGGAGGTAATCACCCGGCATCCAGATCTGGAGTGGAGCCGCTCCCAGGGGCCGATTCGCGCAATGCTACTCTCTGCATCGGAGAAGGAGGGTACGGGCATAAAACGGAAGCCCGATGTGATGCCGCCGCAGTTCTTTTACGAGAAACCCGCCCACAATGCACCCGCCGAGGCACAGGTTGTCGAAGCTCCCGCCGAGGAAATC
>CAVGNO010000015.1:17194-18466 GCA_963630475.1 Blautia faecis
GATCATCGACGGCCTCAAGGAGAAACTGCGGAAAATCATCGATGAGCTTGCCCCGACCCCATTCGAACACCTGGCCAACCGCGTAGTCGCCAAGATGCTGTTCGGAAAAGCGGAGGACACGCCTCCTTCTGGAGACGGCGGCATGGATGGACTCGTCCATCTCCACCAGGACCCGTTGGGGCTGAACGTGGTGGGCATCCAGGCTAAACACTACAATGGACACAACGTCTCCGCCCCGGAGATTCAATCCTTTATTGGCGCGCTTCACCACAAGAACGGGGTGTTCGTGACAAGTGCCGACTTCAGCCCTAAGGCACGCGAAGAAGCACGGCTGGCCTCCCCGGAGAAGGTAGTGCTTGTCACAGGCGAGGAGCTAATCGAGCACATGATTAAGTACAAGATTGGCGTCCGCGATACCGACAAAGTGTACACGATTTCCGAGGTGGACATGAAGTTCTTCGAAGAGGAAATCTGAATGTCTGTCCATACTGCTGGCAGGTCACTTGAAAAAGTAAACGCATTTTAGCACAACTAAACGCACACATTGATTTTTGCACAATATTTCACACAGTAAGGCAAGAGTTGGCTTAGGGACATTCAACCATTTGGAAACGTATAACGAAAACAACGACAGATATGCAGAGCGATAGACAGGAGTTGACATTCGATGCCTTATCGCAGGGTATTCGACAGTTGCACGAGCTTTTTGCCGCAAAGGCGAAACACGCGGTCAATGTTGCTTTGACTTTGCGGAATTGGCTTATCGGCTTCTATATTGCCGAGTATCAGCTGCATGGAGCCGACAGGGCAAAGTACGGGGACAAGATAGTTGCCACTTTGGCAAACGCTTTGAAGGATGTGTCGAACTGCAACAGACAGGAGTTGTACAAGTATCTGGCTTTCTACAAGGCATATCCGCAGATTGTCGGGACAGTGTACAGACAATTGCCTGGCCCTTTGAGCAAATCGTTGCCGTTACCAATTGTCGGAACACTGTCCGCACAATTTGGGAAAGCAGATGTTTCGTACGAGCAGTTGGCCGAAAACGACAGTTTGGGACTTGTCTCTAAATTGTCATACAGCCATTTCGACTTACTCGTTGGTGTCGAAGATGCTACAGCCAGAACATTCTATGAGACAGAGTGCGTTCGCGGATGCTGGGCTGTCCGAGAACTGAAGCGGCAGATAGGCTCAATGCTTTACGAACGCACCGCCTTGTCAACAAATAAGCGGAAGATGACTGAGATAGCCAATGCCAATGCGGAACGCGAC
>CAVGNO010000015.1:18476-19080 GCA_963630475.1 Blautia faecis
GTATGTGTTTGACTTCCTTGGTCTGCAGGGCAGCGAGATAGTCACCGAGAAGACGCTGGAGGACGCCCTGATTGGGAAACTGCAGGCCTTCTTGCTTGAGCTTGGGCGTGGGTTCTGCTTCGAGGCGCGCCAAAAGCGGATGCTCATCGGGGACGAGTACTTCCAAGTCGATTTGGTCTTCTACCACAGGATTCTCAAATGCCACATTTTGATTGACTTGAAGGATGAGCCATTCTCTCACGAGAACATCGGGCAGTTGAACTCGTATGTCGCATACTATGCGAAACACGAGATGAGCGAAGGTGACAATCCTCCCATTGGAATCCTGCTTTGCACCCAGAAGAACAATGAGCTTGTGGAGTATGCGCTTGCGGGAATGAACCAGAAACTCTTCGTGTCAAAGTACCAACTGGAACTGCCCTCCAAGCAGGACATGGAGGATTTCATCCGCCAGAACCGCACCGAGCTGGAGCAGGGAGGCGATTCACTATGAGGATTGTCAAAAGTCCTCTGACTGAAGACAAGGGTTCAACTCCAATCTGAGACAAGACAATTTTGGGGATATCATCCGTCTCTGAAAGCTGTTTTTCTCGTAGGAAAAAGT
>CAVGNO010000015.1:19113-19910 GCA_963630475.1 Blautia faecis
GAACTGCGGAGTTCGCAGAGATGCTATGAGCTCAAAATACTAGACGAACCGCAGTTCAGTTGTATTATGTCTGGCAACCGCATTAATAGAATCGATATAAGCCCCACAAGAAAAGAAACATCGCGTTGCGTGCGGTATTATCATAATGGTGTGCTAAATTCTGAATAAAGACAAGTTTATCTTACACATAGCTTCATAACCAGTAACAACACTTTATTTGGGAGGAAGAGACTGTATGTCTGTCCACATCAGATGTCCATTCTGTGATCAAGCTTACGAGATAGATGATTTTGTAGAAGGAGCAGAGGCTGAATGCCAAAAATGCGGCAATAGCTTCCAGCTCTCAATGTCACTAATTGACACATCTGGTGAAGCACATTGGGAAAAGACATCATCAGAAAATAGTGTTCATAATTACATACATCTCCAAGATGTTAAGTCATATATTCCCCATGCACTTCGGCTAATACAAGCGAATCCACAGGAGACTCCGTCTGTGGCTCTCTTTATGCAGAAATTGAATTTAGACGAAGAGAGTGCTCAAAAACTGTTACTCGAACTTGAACATGAAGGATATATCAGCCCAGTTTTAGATAAATCGACTGGAACGCGCGAGATTGCATGGGACAAAATTCGCGAGAAATTTGATTCCGCTGCGAAACGCACACAAGCTAAAGTCACCCAGCATGACAAACAACAAGCAAAAACTACCGGCAATGGTGTTAAGATGGCAACACTTGGCACGCCAAACAAGCCAATCTTGTGCTATTTCTTCAATTTCTTTGGTTGGATGTATT
>CAVGNO010000015.1:19920-20880 GCA_963630475.1 Blautia faecis
GGGATACTCTTTTCCGTTATATCGTTTGTGGTATGCATTATTCTTTTTATGATGTTTTTCGGCGTTTCTCAGGTACTGCAATACTTTAGCAACACTAGCTACTACTCAAAAGCACAAGCAGAACTACTGCTGATGCTCTATAACAAGAGCCAACATGAGGACAAGTAGGATACAAGCCTACATCAAATGCACATGAAACGACAACACTCGCCAGCTGAAATATTCAATGCTGACGAGTGTTATGTTTTGCTATTACAGTAGCATTTTCTCCTGTTTCTCCCATAGAAGTGGCATACTACCCCTAACGCTCTCAATGCTAATACCTTTAGGCAATTGTCCGGAGATTACCTTGTCAATGATTGCAGGGGAGATGTTTGCGAGACGTATCATTCTTGCAACGTAGCTTATATCAACGTTTGCCAGCGTCGCCCTCTTGCCACAGCTCGCAGGAATGATTCACGCACTTTGTCTAGCCTCTTGGCCGCACACCACCTTTCGTGCTTTTCGTGATTTTCGTGCTTTTCGTGGACGAAAGAAAAAAGCTTCGCACGATTGCTCCCCAGCGTCTGATCTTGGCCGTATCCCACCTTTCGTGCTTTTCGTGATTTTCGTGGACAATAATGTTCCACGCAATGCGTGATGTCGTACAGCAAAATGTTCATGCGAAAAAACGCGCTTCCTGACTCTTCTTTTTTTCTTCCACGAAAAGCACGAAACACACGAAAAAGAAATTGCGGGGAAGACGCAGGTAGGTGTGTGGGGGGGGGATTGCAAGAAATTGTGGAATGTCGCGTTGGAAAGCGCATGGATGTCGCGGGAAAGCACAAAAAGCACAAAAGACACGAAATTACACCCAAATGCGTTAATCTTTGCGAATGATTGCCTGTGGTATATCGCCATATATGTTATAGGGTGGCCGCCCCCGCCCAACCGCCCGGACAAGGTAATGCGTCACGCGCG
>CAVGNO010000016.1:0-16819 GCA_963630475.1 Blautia faecis
GTGAAAAATTCTCACTATTTCTCAAATATAATTGTTATTTTCTCAAAATGCATTATTGAAAATTATCGGCATGCAGATACATTTGCGAGAAAGACGCAGATTATCGAGTTTTTGATTTTCTCCAGGAGGAAATGATGTCGCATGCCGATTTTGTCGGATTAGGATTTTGCAGCAATGACTATCTTTCATTGTTGCCGGAGATACCGTTGGACAGCAAAGTCCAGATACAGCAGCATTTGATTCAGGGTGGCGGGCCGGCTGCGACTTCGACGGTTGCGGCGGCGCGGCTGGGATTAAGCGCTGCATTCATCAGCGTTGTCGGCGATGACGATCCGGGTAAGTGGATTTTGCGTGATTTTGCATCGGAGGGCGTTTCGACGGATGGGATGGTAGTGCGTCCTGGCAAGAGTTCGCCGATAGCGTATTGTTGGATTGAAGCTCCGACGGGCAAGCGCAGTGTTGCGTGGACACGCGGTGATTTAGCGGAGCTAGCGCCGGAAGAAGTCAATCTGGATTTAGTCCGCAACGCGAAGATTCTGCATATTGACGGGCATAATCCGCAGGGTGCGCTGGCGGCGGTGAAGGAAGCGCGCAAGCATAGCGTAATCGTGAATTTTGATGCAGGCACTTTGCGTGATGGCGTGAAGGAGTTACTGCCTTATGCGACAATTTTGATTGCATCGGAGGCATTTGCGCGCAGTTACTCTGGCGAAGCGGATCTCGATAAAGCGATTTACAAGCTTGCGGATGTCGGCGCAGAAGTGACTGGCATTACGTTAGGTGAGGGCGGCTCGATGGTGTTGGACCACGGCAAGATATTGCGCTGTCCGTCCTTTAAGATTGATGCTGTTGATACGACAGGCGCTGGCGATACGTATCATACGGCATTTGCAGTGCGCTATCTGGAGACGCATGATTTAATGGAGTGCATGCGTTTTGCATCGGCAGTCGCTGCGCTGAAGTGCCTGAAGCTTGGCGGCAGGACGGGCTTGCCCAGCCGCGCAGAAGTAGACGAATTTTTGAGAACTCATTAGTGTTCAAAGTAATAAATAGGAGAACTCACGGACTTATGGAAAAGAAGCTGAAGGTTGTGTATTTGCCGTTGACGAAGGCAAATTGGGTGAATGCCGAACTCGAGGATGCGCGTGCAAAATCGCGTGCATTTTTGGCATCTCTGCCGGGTGTGACCGTAGTTGGCGGCGACAAGATGATCGAGGATGAAGCCGGCGCGATGGCGATGCTGGAGAAGTACCGCAATGAGGGCGTCAATCTGGTTGTCGCGCATTTGCTCTCGTTCTCCCTGGGCGTTGTGCTGCCGCGTTTTGCGAAGACGCTGAATGTGCCGGTTGTGTTGTGGGCGATTCCGGAGCCGCCGCCAAATGGTGGCCGCCTGCGCGCAAATTCCTTCTGCGCTGCGAATATGAATTCGCATATTCTCTACAAGCTGTATGTGCCGTATTTCAATGTCTTCGGCAATATCGCGGACGAGAATACCGCGAAGCAGCTGACTAGCGCGGTCAATGTGACGCGCACGCTCGCATGCTTGAAGGAGTTGCGCATTGGTGCGATTGGCGGCCGTGTGCCGGGCTTCTTCACATCGGATTATGACGAAATGCTACTGCGCAATAAAGTCGGTACAGAAGTCGTGCCGCTGACTGCGCTGGAAGCCGTCGCGATTGCGCGTGATCTGCCGGCGGAGGAGAAGGAAGCCGCAAAGCGCATTTTGCTCCAGGACGCGTGCTTGCACAGCACGGATGCGCCGACAGATGCGCAGTTTGATAAGTCCGCTGCGCTCTTTGCTGCAGTACGCAAGATGATGGACAAGTATATGCTGGGCGCAGTCACGCTACGCTGCTGGCCGGAAGTCATTGCCGACGAGATGTTCGGCATTACGCTGTGCTCGACGATTGGCCACTTGAACAACCATGGCACGATGGCAGTGTGCGAAGGCGATGTCTATGCTGGCGTGATGCTGACTGCGATGCGTGAACTGACGGGGCAGAATGTCTTCTTCTGCGACATCATCAAGTTGGATGGCGATTTCGGCGTTGCATGGCATTGCGGCGCTGCGCCGTGTGCGTTATGCAAGCCGGGCTTCAAGCCGGAGATTCGCCGTAGCTCGACTGTTGGCGGCGGCGGTGTCAAGGGCTGTGTGTGCGAATTCCCACTCAAGCCGGGCCGTGTTACATTCGCGCGCTTGGGTGAGACGCGTGACGGCAGTGATTTCCGTCTGTTGATTGCGACTGGCGAGGGACTGGACACCGACTTGAATGTCCGCGGCAATCCGCTGCGCGTGAAATTTGATGCCGGATGCGATGCGTTCCGCAAGGAGCTCCTCAATAATGGCTGGGAGCACCACTTTGCGATGGCTTATGGCGATCTGACCGAGGAATTGCTTGCGCTGGGCCGCGCACTCAATGTCGAGACTACGCTCATTCAATAGGAGATAGAGATGGCTGAATTACTCTTTCATTTGAAGCCTGCGCAGGGCTACAACAACGTCTTTGAATTGGGCGACCGCGGCATGAAGCTGACGCGCTTCGGCGTGTTGCAGCTGGCTGATGGCACGGTGTATGAGGGCACGACCGGCGAATTTGAAGTCGCGCTCGTGCTGCTCGGCGGAAAATGCGCTATCCAGGGTAAAGACTTCGCATTCGTGGAAGTCGGCGGCCGCAGAAATGTCTTCGACGGCAAGCCGCATACGGTCTATCTGCCGCGTCATACTGACTACGTTATCACTGCATTGGGCGATGTCGATATCGCAGTCAATGAATCGCCTGCGTCACGTGATACTGCGAAGCCGACGGTGATTACGCCGGAGATGTGCCGCGAGCTCAAGCTCGGTCGCGAGAATTTCACGCGTAAAGCGACAATTATGCTGGATGAGACATTTGATTCCGAGCATTTCTACATTGGCGAGGGCATGATTCCGTCCGGCAATTGGTCGGGCTATCCGCCGCATCGCCATGATGTGGACAATCCGCCGGCGGAGATTGACATGGAGGAGACGTACTTCTACCGCTTTGATCCGCCGCAGGGATTCGGCATCCAGAAGGTCTATCAGCCGGACGGGAGCATCGATGAGACTTATACCGTGAAATACAACGACACGGTTGCGATTGCGCAGGGCTATCATCCGCTCTGTGGCGCGCCCGGCTATCAGATGTACTATCTGTGGACGATGTGCGGCGCAGTAAACCGCGGGCTCATCTCCAGTCTCGATCCCGCACATAGCTGGGCAAAGTAATGGTCAAGCCAGACGCTATTTTACTCGGCATCGACTTCGGTTCCGGCGGCTGCAAAGTCACTGCAATTGATTCGGCGGGCGTAATCCTGGGCTCCTCCTCGGTGGAATATCCGACTTATTACGAGCATCAGGGCTGGTCGGAACAGGATCCGTCGGATTGGTACAATGCGATGTGCAGCGCACTGGCAAAACTGCGCGCAAATGGGCTTGATTTGAGCCGCACGCGCGCAATTGCATTCGACGGATCGACGCATAATGCGGTGCTCCTCGATGATGCGATGAAGCCATTGCGCCGCACTATCATGTGGACTGATCAGCGCAGCACTGAGGAGTGCGCAGAACTCAATGAGAAATACCGCGATTTAATCTTCGATACTGCGTATCAGATGCCGACGCCGACATGGACTTTGCCGCAGATGATGTGGCTCAAGTCGCATGAAAGCGACGTGCTGAAGCGCACACGGCATGTCCTGTTTGTCAAGGACTATGTGCGCTATCAAGTCTGCGGCGATGCCGCAACCGACTATATCGAAGCGCAGGGGACGCTCTTTTTTGACATGCGCAAGATGGCGTGGTCGGAGGAGTTGGTCGCGCTCTCGGGATTGGCGTTCGATGCATTGCCGAAATTGATCAAGCCGACGGATGTCGTCGGAAAAGTCACAAGCCGAGCTGCTGCGGAGATGGGCGTGCCGGTGGGCACGGCAGTGGTCTGCGGCACATCTGATTCGGCAGTCGAGGACTACGGAGCAGGCGCGATTGAGCCCGGTGATTGCATTGTGAAGCTGGCGACTGCCGGCAATGTCAATGTGATGACCGCGGAAGCGCACCGCTACGCAACGACGCTGACGTATTCGCATGTGATTCCCGGGATGTGGTATACGGTTGCGGCGACCAACGCGGCTGCGCTTTGCCAGCGCTGGTTCCGCGACCTCTTCTACACGCATGCATCATCATCATCTGGTGATGGCAACCAGAGTGCGTTTGAGCAGATGGCAAGCGAAGCGGAGCAATCGCCGGCCGGCGCAAATGGCCTCTTCTTCCATCCCTATCTGCAAGGCGAGCGTTCGCCATATTGGGATGCGAATTTGCGCGGCAGTTTCACGGGCATGGCAATCAACTCTACGCGCGGTGATTTCAACCGCGCATTGCTGGAGGGCGTGGCATTCTCACTGTTGGATTGCTATGGCCAGATCAAGGAAATGGGCTTGCCGATTAAGCAGATCTTCCTCATTGGCGGCGGCGCAAAGAGCCGTCTTTGGAGCGAAATTGTCTGCAATGTCTTCAATTTGCCAGTGAAGATTTCGAGTCCGGGTGATGCGTCCTTTGGCGCTGCGCTACTCGCCGGCACCGGAATTGGCCTCTTCGCGGATAGCAAAGCGGCAGTCCAGAAATGCTTGCGGATTACGCGTGAGCTCCAGCCCGACGCCACGCTTGCTCAATTCTATCAAGCGCGCTTCGTGAAATACAAGCAGATTCATGATGCGCTTGCGCCAATTTATCGTCAAATTCATTAAATCAGAGAGAAAGACAATGCTGGTAGATAAGAACAGTTACATGTACGAGATGATTCGTACTGAATTGACCGACGCCATCGGTGCGGATTATGTCTGCACTTGCGATGACGATCGACTGGGGCACTCCATTGACTACTACTGGATCCCCGAAATGTGGCATGACCGCGGTATGGATACGCCGAAGCCGGATTTCATCGTCCATCCCGGCAGCGCAGATGATGTCGCGAAAGTGATGAAGATAGCAAATCAGTATCACATTCCGGTGACGCCGTGGGGCGGTGGTTCTGGGTCGCAGGGCGGCGCATTGCCCGTCTATGAGGGAATCATCCTCGATATGAAGCGCATGAATAAAATTGTAAAGATTGACAAGACTGCGCTGTGCGTGACTTGCCAGACTGGCATTATAGCGCGGCACTTGGAGTGGCAGTGCAATAAGGAAGGCGTCTCTACCATGCATTTGCCGGCATCGATTGCGTGCGCGACAATTGGCGGATTCCTCGCTCACCGCGGAACTGGCGTTCTGTCTACAAAATATGGCAAGATCGAGGATATGGTGATGTCGTTGGAAGTCGTGACGCCGACGGGTGAAATCATCCGGACGTTGCCGGTGCCGCGCCATGCATCCGGACCGGATTTGACGATGCTTTTCCTGGGGAGTGAGGGCACGTTGGGAGTCATCACCGAAGTGACTTTGAAAGTGCATCCGATGCCGGAAGCGCGTGAATTCCGCGCGTATGTCTTCCCGGATTTCCATACTGCGATGAGCGCGGGCGCGGAGCTGATGCGGAGCCGCCTGCAACCCTGTGCAGTGCGGTTATATGACGAGACCGAGACGCTCACACACGTCAGCAAAGTCTTCGGAAAGAAGCTGGACAAGGGCGCGTATCTGGTCTTTGGCTTCGACGGCAAGAAGGACATTGTCGATTTGCAGATGAAATATGCGCGCCAGATTATGGAAGAGCAATTTCATGGCGATGACTACGGCAGCCAGGGCGGCATGGATTGGTGGAAGAATAAATACAAGTTCTTCTATCCGGGCTTCATGTTCCATATTCCGCAGGCATTCGGGACGCTGGATACTGTCGCGACATTCTCGAATATCGAAAATGTCTACTGGGGCATGAAGAATGTCGTGAAGGAGAATTTCCCGCAAGCGCGTTTCATCGGGCACTTCTCGCACTGGTATGAGTGGGGATGCATGCTGTATGCGCGATTCATCTTCGAGGAGAAGGATGTGCCGAAGGATCCGCGTGAAGCGGCCGCGCTTTATAATCGCGTCTGGGATCTAGCGATTCGCGCTGCGATTGCAAATGGCGGTGTCATCAACGAACATCATGGTGTCGGGCTTAAGCTCGGCCGTTATATGAAGGATTTGTATGGCTCGGCGATGCCGGTTCTGGAAGGAATCAAAAAGCAGCTTGATCCAAACAACATCATGAACCCGGGAAAAATGGGATTTAAGGGACTATAGAGCATGAATATCGACAAATACATAGATACAGTCAAGAACTGCCGTTTCTGTTTCATGTGCCGTCACCTCTCGGCGATTGGCAATGTCACATTTACCGAAGCAGACACTCCTCGGATTCGTGCCGCAATGATCTATGGTGCAATGATGCATCCAGAGTGGTGGAGCAATCCCGAATATGTCGCGATGCTCTATCGTTCGGATTTGGCGCGCAATTGCACGCACCACTGCGTCAATCACTATGACGAAAATGGCCTGAATATCGCTGCGCGTACCGACATCGTCGAAAAAGGCTTTGCGCCCGCGGCAGTGACTGCGCTGCGTGACGAGCTGGTCGCAAGCGAGAACTGGCAGCTGAATGGCTCAGGCGATGTGCTCTATTTCGTCGATCCGTATACTGCTGAAGCGAAAATTAACGACGTATTCGTAGCAATCATGCAGAAAGCGGGACACAGCAATGCGACGGTGCGTGGCGGATGCATTGGCCGTGCGCTCAAAGTGCTGGGCTATGCCGATGACGCGAAAGCCGCGCTGGAGAAATTCCTCGCCGCAATCAGCAAGTGTGGTGCAAAGACGCTGGTAGTCTCCAATCCTGCGGCATACGAGATGCTGAAAAATGACGCAGTGGCATTCGGCATCACAGTGCCATTTGCCGTGATGCATACTTCGGAATACTTGCTCTCACTGAATTTGCCGTTTGCCAATGCGGCAGGGAAGCTCTACTATCTGGAGAGCGATTATCTGCGCAATTATAACGACTTGGCATTCTCGCACGATCTGCTCAAGAAGCTTGGTGCAGATGAGCAGCATTTCGGCGCAAATCGCGACTGGCTTGGCGTGCCGGATCAGCAGGAGTCTTTCACTTGCGGCGAGGGCGCGGTGGTCTTGCCGAAGCTTTATCCGGAGCTGGTTGAGAAATTGGCTGCGTATGTGGCAAAGCAAGCGGATGATGCGAACTCCGACCGCATTGTCGTCGCTTCGCCTTACACGAAGCTGATGCTGCAGAAGTACACCGCGCTTCATGTCGAGACGCTCGAAGAAGTGGTTCTCAAAGCATTGTAGAGGAGGTGCAAAACAATGTCTCTGGTTACAATGAATGAGCTGCTGCCGCAAGCGCGGAAAGAAAAACGCGCGGTCGGTGCATTCAATATCGCGAATTACGAAACTGCGCTTGCGGTCATGAAAGCCGCGGAAGCGGAGCGTCTCCCGGTCATAATTCAAGTATACGACCGGCTGTTCGATTCCTATAAAGCTGCGGATTTGGCGGGGATGCTCCTGCGGATTGCACTGCGCTCCAGTCAGCCGATTGCGCTGCATCTGGATCACGGCGCGTCGCTAAAGCATCTGGCAGTCGCGTTGCATGCCGGCTATACATCGGTGATGTATGACGGATCGCGCTTGCCATTTGCGGAAAATCTCGCCAACACGAAATTGGCCGCCGATCTGGCGCATGCTGCGGGATGCTCGCTTGAAGGCGAAATCGGCCATGTCGCACAAGGCGACGAGACGGCATTGACGGATGTCGCCGAAGCGGTCGAATTTGCCAATGCGACTGGCGTAGATGCGCTGGCAGTATCCATCGGCACTGCTCATGGATACTACAAAGCGACGCCGAAAATCGACGTCACGCGCTGTGCTGAAATTGCATCGGCATTGCCGGATTTGCCGTTGGTGCTGCACGGCGGATCGGGAACGCCGCTTGAAGATGTGCGTGCAGTCATCGAAAACGGTATTGCTAAAGTCAATATCGCGACTGAATTCATGGACACATATCTGAAGAGCACGCGTGCAGAGCTGGAACGCCTCGATGGCAAATTTGTGCCAATCGATAAATTCTACGATCCGATCGTGGATGCATGCGCGGCACACGCCGCACGGCTACTGCGCTTCTTCGCCGGAAAATAAATTCGCCAAACGCATGGGGAGCTGTCCGCGAACAACATTTCCCGAAGCTTGCGCTTCGGGCACAGAACAAGTAGGGCCGGCGGCTTGTCCCCGGCCTGGTTTCCCTGCGGCTTGTCCCCGGCCTGGTTTCCCGGCGGCTTGTCCCCGGCCTGGTTTCCCTGCGGCTTGTCCCCGGCCTGTTTTTCCCAGTGGCTTGTCCGCGGCCTGGTAACGTCGTGCGCCATATCAGCGCCATTCGTGCTTGGGGTAACGCCTTGCGAGTTGTGACTTAAGCGCAGGATAATGCACTTCCCAGAAGCGCGGGAGGTTGTCGGTTATTTGGACAGTACGGAAATTGGGTGCAAGAATATCGAGCAGCACTGGAATCCGGCCATCTCCGACAGTCAGCGGTCCTTTGACATCATATAGCTCTTGAATTTTTGCGCGGCCTTTCGGCGGCTGGCCTGCTTGATATGTGATGCGCAATTTACGCCCGCGCGGCAATGGCAGACTCTCGGGCGCCAATTGCTGGATTGCGGACAGTTGTTTTGGCGTCAGAATAGATTGGATATACGGCAGTGCGGGTTTGTTTTTGACTGCCGAGTATTTGGTTTCGCCTTCGCAGAGTGCGCGGCGTATGCGTTCGCGCGTCTGGTCATCGAACTGCGGCAACCCGAGCTCTGGGAAGTATTGTGCGAGAAAATGCACGCGTTCGACAAATCGGTCGCATTCGTCATCCCATCCCAATAGCGGCGTCGCGTTTGCTTCAAGCTGTTCGCACAGCAGCGCAGCGGCTGCAGTTGGCTCGGGATCAGTGCGGATTTTCTCTTCGAGCGTGACGCCCAGGCAGCTCAAATTGGTGCGGCGCAGCACTTGCTGTTTCGCGTTATCCCAGAATATTTCGTCGCGTTCTTCGAGGTCGTCGGCAAAATCTTCCCAGAGCCACTCTTCGCGGACGCCGCTTGCGAGGCTTAACTCAAGGATACTCCCGGGGCGGTTTTTCTGTGTCGTCTCACGGATTTCGGCTGCGACCAGCAGTGGTGCTTCGCGTGCAAGACTGCGTTCGGAGAGGAGTGCGCGATGGCGTTCCGCCAATTCGCAGTCGAGTGTACCGCGGTCAAGCCGGCGTGCCAAGCGGTCGGGGAAGCACCGCAGGATTACGCGTGAGAGCCGCAGTGGCGCGTCTTCGGCATCGCTTTGCGCGTCTTTCGGACGCATTCGCAGATAATTCGCGCAATCGCGCGCGATATCTCGCGCCGCTCCTGCGTTAATGCCGATGTGTTCGCACGCATCCGATGCAAAATGAGCCGCCGATGCATTCTTCACCAATTGCAGCTGCGCGATGATGTCTGACTCCGGCGCACCGGTCTGGCGCATCTTGCGCTTGTGGTCATTGCGCAATGATGTGAGCAATTCGCGCGGACACCCCGTCGCCATCAGTGGGCGTGCGCCGATTAGCGCAGCCGCGCCGCATGCCAGCTCATAACAGCCGTGCTTTGCGCCCTCGTGCAGCATGAGCGCAATACGCGGATGCGCAGGAAAGCGCTGAATCTGCCGTCCAAGCGCTGTCACTGCGCCATCTTCATCCAATAGCCCGAGTCGCCGCAGGAGTGCGCGCGCGTCCTTTGCGCCATTTTCTGGTGGCGCTTCAAACCACGGAAATGCACTGTCATCCTTGAAGCCGTAGCAATGGACGCTGAGTATTGCGTCGGCTAAATCCAGACGCCGGATTTCCGGCGGAGTATGCGCTAAGCGGTGGTCTTGTTCGATTGTGCTCCAGAGACGGCGGCAAATGCCCGGTGCTTCGCGGCCGGCACGCCCAGCGCGTTGATCTGCTGCGTCACGCGAACAGCTCGTCAGCTCCAGTATATCGACGCCGCGGCCGCTCTCGCATCGTCCGAGTTTGACCAATCCGGAATCTATTACAATGCGCACGCCCGGGATGGTCAGGCTGGTCTCGGCGATATTGGTCGCAACAATAACTTTGCGAAGCGGACATTGCGAAAAGACTGCGCGCTGTGCTTCGCCGCTCATCTCGCCATATAAAGGCAGAAAACGTAGCTGCTCGCCATAAGAATGCGCGGACAGCTCATCGATGCAACGGCGAATTTCACCCGCGCCTGGCATGAAGACTAATACATCGCCGGTTGCGCCCCCGGAGATTATCTCATTTAGCGCACGGCTGACATTGCGATAGAGTGACAAGTCATTATGGGGAGTATACGATAGATCAACTGGATAAAGACGCCCTTGCGATTCCAATAACGGCGCATCTTTGAGATATGACGAAACTGCAGACGCATCCATCGTTGCGCTCATCACAACGAGCTTCAGATCCGGCCGCGTCGTGCAACGCAGGTGCTGCACCATCGCTAAGCCTAAATCCGCATTGATAGTGCGTTCGTGAAATTCATCGAATATTACTGCGCCGCAATCAGCTAACGCATTATCCGAGAGCAGCATCCGCGTCAGAACTCCCTCGGTGACAAATAGCAGGCGCGTTTGCGCACCGCATGCACGCTCAAAACGCGTCAAGTATCCCACACGCTGACCGCATTGCTCCCCCAACTCCCACGCAACACGCTCCGCTAATAGCCGCGCGGCTAAACGCCGGGGCTGCAGAACAATGATTCGCTGATGCGCCGGAAGATCCGTAAGCAGCCACTGCGGTAATTGCGTCGATTTGCCGGACCCCGTCGGCGCTGTCACGACAACACAGCCATGCGCGCGTAGCTGTTCGCGAAAGGATGACTCTATTTCATAAATTGGCAAGTGCGATTCTGAAGACATGCGCAAAATATAAACGTGACGCGACTTGCGATTCGCATTCTTCGTGTATATTAATGCATCATTACTTTATGATGCGTTAATTGAATTCGAATGGAGACGAAGATGGTAAATGAGAATCTAGATCAGTGTGAGTCGCACACTCCGCACAATCGTAGCATTGAGTCTGCGGTTGCGTCATTACCTTCGGAGGACAAGTTGCATGCGGTTGCGGAGCTCTACAAGCTTTTCTCGGATTTTTCGCGCGTCAAGTTGCTTTCGCTGCTCTTGCATGGCGAGTTATGCGTCGGGGATTTGACTCAATTATTGAATACGACTCAGCCTGCGGTTTCGAATCACTTGCGTTTATTACGCGGCAGCAAGCTAGTGAAGTATCGCAAGGAGGGCAAGTGTGTTTTTTATTCGTTGGCGGACGACCATGTCGCGACGATACTTGAGCAGGCTTTAGAGCACATCTCAGAATAACCTGAATCCGTGAAGTTGATTCTTTTGCGTGATAACTTCGTCATTTCTCAGTCACGTACTCCGAGTACGCTCCCTCGAAATTCCTCGTTCTGACGCAAAATTCTCTAACTCCACGTATCCAGGTAAAATTCCCCTAACTCCACGGATGTAGTTTTTCACTGATTTTTTTTACGACAATGATAGCATTAGATAAAGAACAGAAGAGTGAGCTCCGGTTATTGATTTTATCGGTGTTCATTTACGCGGTGGTCATCATCTTCGGCAAGTTAGCCGGTGGCGAGGGTGTGATGCATACTCTTGCCATTGCGGCGTATTTTGCTGCGTATATATGGATTGCGTGGCCGGTGATACGCGAAGCATTTGAGAATCTCCGCGAGGGCGATTTTCTCAACGAGGAGTTCCTGATGTTGCTGGCGACTTTTGGTGCGTTGGCGATAGGCGAGTACTCCGAAGCGATAGCGGTGATGGTCTTTTTCCAGGCCGGCGAATTCATGCAGGATTTAGCGGTTGAGCGTTCGCGTGCATCAGTCGCGGAGCTGATGGATATTGCGCCATCATTTGCACGTGTAATCCGCAATGGCAGCGCGGAGCAAATCAAGCCGGAAGAGTTGAAAATCGGCGATGAGATAGAGATTCACGCGGGTGAAAAGATTCCAGTAGACTGCGTGGTTATCAGCGGTCAATCTAATATTGATACTGCGTCATTGACGGGTGAGGCGATTCCAGTAGTGGTCTCGCCGGGTAGTGAGCTGCTCAGCGGTAGCATCAATGGCAACGGGCTGTTGCGCGCGCGTGTGCAGAAGTGCTTTGAAGACTCCGCAGTCGCGAAGATTCTGGAGTTAGTCGAGCATGCCAGTGAGAAGAAAGCGCGCACAGAGCGTTTCATCACGCGTTTTGCGCGTTATTACACGCCAGTTGTGATTACTGCTGCTACGCTGCTGGCGGTCGTCCCCGTGTGTTTTGGTGAGCCATGGAGTGTGTGGGTCTATCGCGCATGCATGTTCTTGGTTGTCTCATGTCCGTGCGCATTAGTGATTTCCGTACCGATGGGCTTTTTCTGCGGCATTGGCGCGGCATCGCGCAACGGCATTCTCGTCAAGGGCGGCACTGCACTGGAGAATGCGGCGACACTGGATACGATGGTGTTTGATAAAACCGGGACGCTTACTGCTGGTCGTTTCGGAATTACTGCAGTGAAGGCGTTTGGAATCACCGAGGACAAATTACGTATGCTGGCAGCAGCATTGGAGCAGGGCTCCAATCATCCGATTGCGCAGGCGATTCGGCACGGCGCGGAGACTGTCTATACTGTGACTGATTTCTGCGAGGTGCCGGGCAAGGGCGTGGAAGGCGAAATCGATGGCGTTCGCTATGGATTGGGCAATGCGCAGATTCTTGCGCGCTTCCATGCTGCGCTGGATGAAAAAGCGCCGGAAGAGGGCACTGCGGTCTATCTGTGCTGCGAAGGGAAGTGCCTCGGATGGCTCCTGCTCGAGGATGCACTGAAGGACGAAGCGGTTTCGACGATGCATGCATTGCGCCGTCATGGCTTGCAGCAGCTTGTGATGCTCACGGGCGACCGTGCGGAGAATGCGCAGCGTCTCGCGGATAAGCTTGGCTTCGACGCAGTCCATGCGTCGCTGCTGCCGCAGGATAAAGTCGCTGTGATGGAATCGTTGTTGCAAAAGAGCGGCAATGCCGGTTATGCGGGCGATGGCATTAATGACGCACCGGTGTTGATGCGTTCAAAAGTCGGTGTCGCAATGGGCGCAATTGGTTCTGACGCGGCAATTGAAGCGGCGGATGTCGTATTAGTCAGCGATAGCCTTTCGCGGCTTCCCGTGTTAGTCGGGATTGCGAAGAAGACGATGCGGCTAGTGCGGGAAAATATCGTCTTTGCACTCGGCGTTAAATTTGCCGTACTGATTTTCGGTGCGCTCGGCATGGCCAATATGTGGTGGGCAATCTTCGCCGATGTCGGCGTCTGCATCCTCACGATTGCAAATGCGAGCCGCGCATTCTGCTATCGCAGCAATGTATGAATACCTGAATCCGTGGAGTTGATTCGTTTGCGTATCTGCCGGTACGCTCCGTATTCCCCTAACTCCACGGAATCAGTAAATAATCGATGACGCCGAATGCGCGTTAATTTGCGCGGCTCGACAACTCTTCCCAGCGGTTATAGAGTGACTCGACAAGCTTGCGTGCGCTGTCCAGTTCGGCGGTCAATTCTGCAGTACGCTGACCATATTTTGCGTGAAAATTCGGATCTGCGAAGGTCTCTTCCAGTTGCGTGACTTTTGCTTCCGCGTCGGCAATTGTCTGCTCCATATTTTCCAGCTCGCGCTGTTCCTTCCAAGTCAGACGCGCTTTCGTATTCTTATTTTGCGCGGCTTGCGCAGTAGCGGCAGTCTGCGCATTTTTCGCCGATGCTTCTGCCGCATCGGCTTGCGCTTGCGCACGGCGCTGACGGCGCTTTTCCAGATAGTACTGGTAGTCGCCATGCTGAAATACGACATTGCCATCGTCTTCGAATGCAAGGATGTCGGTGCAGACGCGATTCAGGAAATAGCGGTCGTGTGAGACGATTGCCGCGCATCCGGCAAAATTCATCAGCGACTCTTCGAGCACGCGCAATGTCGCCAAATCCAAGTCATTGGTTGGCTGATCGAGCAGCAGGAAATTCCCGCCGCGTTTGAGGATTTTTGCGAGGACGAGGCGGTTGCGTTCGCCGCCGGAGAGCTCGCCGACGCGCGTTTGGATTTCTTCATCCTGAAAGAGAAAACGCCGCAAGTATGTCCAGACAGCGATTTTTCGGTTGCCGAACATGACGTGTTCATTGCCTTCGCCTATTTCTTGTACGACGGTGTTTTCGTTATTCAGCGATTCGCGGTGCTGGTCTGCGTAATTCATCTGCGTGCGTTCGCCGATGCGCACGACGCCATCATTGGGCTGCAACTCGCCGAGGAGCAACTTCAGGAAGCTACTTTTGCCCAAGCCATTGCGGCCGATAATTCCGAGACGCATCCCCGCAGTAAAATTCATCGAGAGGTCGGTGAAGAGCGTATGGCCGCCACGGTTGAGCGTGACATGCTTGAGCTCGGCGATGATGTCGCCAAATTTTTCCGGCGGTGGCATGAGCAGCTCCGCTTCGCGGTCAATCGGCGGCGGTGCTGTCTCGACCGCTTCATTGAAGCGCTGAATGCGGCTCCAGGACTTCGTGCCGCGCGCTTTCGGGCCGCGCCGAATCCAGTCAATTTCACGCCGGATAAATGCCAAACGCTTCTCTTCGCGCAATGCCTCCTCTTCCTCGCGCTCCGCTTTCAACCGCAGGAAATCCGTGTAATTCCCCGGGTAGCTATAGAGTTTGCCCGCTTGCAATTCAAGAATGCGCGAACAGACGCTGTCGAGAAAATATCGGTCGTGAGTGATAAAAAGGCAAGTCCCGCGCAAGCTGTTGAGATATTCTTCGAGCCATTCGATAGTCTCTGCGTCAAGATGGTTGGTCGGCTCATCGAGCAGCAGTAATTCCGGCTGGTCAATGAGTGCACGGCAGAGCGCAACGCGGCGTTTTTCGCCGCCGGAGAGCTCGCCTGCACAACGGTCAAGCGCTGGCACTGCCAGCGATGTCGCAAGCTCCTGCATCCGCGTCTCAATTGTCCATCCGTCACGTGCAGTGATTGTGCGCTCCAGCTCCTCTGCTTCGCGATGCGTGCCGCTGTGTGACTCGTATTTGGCAATCATCTCCAGTGTTTCGCGCGCGCCATCGAGGATGTTTTCGCGGATGCTCTCGTGCTCATTGAGGCAAATCGCTTGCGGCAAATATGCGCACCGCACTCCCTTGCGGAAGATGATTTGACCGGAGAAGAAATGCTCCTGCCCAACTAAAATCTTCAGCAATGTCGATTTGCCCGCGCCATTGCGACCGACTAGCCCGACTTTTTCACCGGCACGCAGGAGAATCTCCTGATTATCGACAAATAGCCGCTCGCCGATGCCGGCGCTAAGTGCAGTCGCGGAGAGTACGACTGTATTTGAGGATACGTCGCCCATAGCCTACTTACACCTCGTATACAGTCAGCTGGCAGTCGATATTGCCATTTTTAAGCGGAAAACGCGCAACCGGCGGCAGTTTGATGCATGAAATGCATTTGGGTGATCCCGCTAACACCGCAACACGGCAGTTCTTCATGCGCATAATCGCAGTGCCTAACTCCTGATATAACCGGTTGTCGGCATCCAGACGCACGCCGTATGGCGGGTTAGTGACAATCAACCGGCGGACGCCATCGCCGCGCAGTGTGCTTAATTCGACATTGCGGAAGGAGAGCTTGCCCGCAAGGCCGACTGCGGCCGCATTCTTCTCCGCAGTCACTAGTACATCGGGATCCTTGTCGCATCCCGTGATGCGCGGAAGCTGCCCAGTCGCATTGCGGCGGCATTCGCCGCGTAAACGCCGCATGACTTCGGCGGCATTAGAATCGAAGTTTCCCCAGCGTTCAAAGCCGAAGCGCTGCCGGAAGATTCCCGGCGCGATATTGGCGGCCCACATTGCGCCTTCGACAAGTAGCGTGCCGGAACCGCACATTGGATCTAGCAGCGGCGCGCGGCCATCCCAGTCGGCGAGACGAAGGATTGCCGCAGCCAGCGTCTCCTTCAGCGGCGCTTCACCGCCAGCCATGCGGTAGCCACGCTTGAACAACGGCTCGCCCGAGAGATCGAGGTAGATCGTCGCTTTTCCGCGCCCCCAGTAGACAAATGCGCGTACATCCGGATTAATCTTGTCGATATTTGAACGGCGGTTGCCAAAATAATCGCGCTGGCGATCGACAATCGCGTCCTTGAGGCGTACTGCGACAAAATCCGGATTTTCGCCGCAGCTCTCATGCGCGAACGCCGAACACGCTAAAGTCTGTCGGTCAGTGACAAATTTTTCCCAGGGCAGGGCACGCGCGCTCTTATAGAGCTGGTCGAGATTTGCGGCAGGAAAACGCCCCAATACCATCATGACGCGCTGGCCAATCCGGCTTTGCAAGCAAGCGCGATAGCCGTCCTCCATCTTGCCAAAAAACGGAATTCCGCCTGAATTCAAACGCGCAGAACGGAAGCCAAGTGCAGACAGCTCGTCACGCAATACCGCTTCAGAACCCGGCGCTGCAGTGACATAAAATTCAATTTTATTAGTATCCATACGATGTATAAAGAAAAATAGAATAGCGGATATTACTTCCCACTCTTCAGCTTTCTCACAAGCGCAATTTCCTTGTCGAAGAGATGTCCGCGCTGCTTAAGCTCAAGCAATTTTGCTTCCAGTTCATCCCAGTATTCCCGCGTCGGCTCGCCATCTTGCCAGCATTCGTCATCAGGCAAGCGGAAACGCCATTTTACGCTGTCGGCAAAAAACTCAACGCGAATGGAACGCTTGCCTTCAGGCCACTCCTTATCAACCCATCC
>CAVGNO010000016.1:16829-20515 GCA_963630475.1 Blautia faecis
ATTTGAGCGCTTCCAATTCCATCATGACTGATGAAAGACGGCGCGCGATCGCATTGCGTGCATCATTTGCTGCTTGCGCTTCCTCTTGTGCTGCCGCAATGCGCTCTTCCGCAATATGCTGGAATTTCTCATTGAGAATTGTCTCTTTGCTCGTCAGATACTCCGTACGCGCTTGCAAAGTCTCTTCGCGGATGCGTAAATCGCAATCGTGCTTCTCCAATGCGGCTTTTTGTGCGGCAAAAGACGCGCGCGCGGCGTCCAGCTCTGCCAATTCGCGCCGATGCGCTTCGCGTTCACGTTGGACATCTGCGCTGAGATCGGCTAGACGCTTATCACGTTCTTCGTTGAGGCGTGTTTGCCAGTCCAGTAGCATCTTGTCGCATTGCGCTGATGCTTGCAATTGCAACTCGGCTGCGGCTTGCGCTGCCGCATCACGCGCACTTTGCACTTCTGCCATGAGCGCTTGCTTCTTGCGCCCGAACTCTGTCGCTGCTTCATTTTCGCGCTGCTGCACTGCAGTGATGCGCTCGGCGAGTTCATTCTCCTTGCGCTCGATTTCGCGTTCACGTGCATCCAATGCATCGCGGCGTGCGGTTAATTGGCCCTCTGCGCCGGCAAGGCGCTCGCGTTCACTTTGCATTGACGCCAGCATCTGCGAGCGTTCGCCTGCCAAGCCTTGCCGCACTTCGGCTTCGCGCTTCATCAACGCGCTCTCGCGTTCATTAAGCGCATTCGTGCGCTTCTCAAGCTCTTCGCGTTCGCTAATAAGCTTCTGCTGCTGTTCATCGAATGCACTCTGCAGATTGGAACGCAGATGCTGGAAATCCGCTAATAATTTCTGATTCTGCAAAACGAAATTTTTGTTGAATTCGTCTTGCATCATGATGATGCGCTGCTCTTTATGCTCGAGCTCTTCCTTAAATGTCTTGAATGGCGCGAGCTGCTCTTCGATTTTGCCGGCAAAATCCGCAGACGCTTGGCATTCACGCGCAGTGATCTGCTGCTCGCGTTCCGCTAATTCCTGCTGCTTATTGGCAAAATTCTTTACTGCGTCATTATAGCTGGCAATCGTCTCGGATAAAGTCTGTTTCTGCGCATTGAATGCATCAAGCTGCTCCTTATACATGACTTCCAGATTACTGCGAGTCATGATCGACGCATCTAAATTGCCCAAATCCTGAAAACGCGCGGCAATGACATTTTGCTGATCCTGCAGTAACTGCTTTATTTCAGCATATTTACGCTCTACTTCCTGCTCGCGCTTGATTAATTCCTTGTCATTGACTCCAAATAAACCCATTTTTCCTCCCGAAAAATCACTAAAAGCCATCCTGCGACATCATAATGCTGCAGGATGGCGAAATTTCTAAATTTGTCACAAAGATTATTACTGGATGATGCCGCCTGCGTCTTCGTTGAGGAAGATGCCTTTGAAATTCATCTTGAGCGCTTGGGGATTGTCTGACAGCTCAAGCGCTTTCTCCTCGGAGATATCGCCGGCATTGTAATGCTTCAGCAAGCACTGGTTGAATGTCATCATGCCGCACTCTTCATTCGCGCCAATCGCTTGCTCAAGGCGGTCGATGCGGTTGTCAAAAATCAATTTCTTGATAATCGGCTCATTCGTCATGATTTCCGTAATCGGCACCACGCCTTTGCCTGATGCTTTCTTCGCTAGACGCTGGCAGATAATTGCTTTGATGACGCCTGACAGCGATTTGCGGATCGAATCACGCTCCTCAATATTGAACATATCGAGAATACGGTTGATGCTCTGCGGCGCATCCTTGGTGTGCAATGTACTGATCACCATGTGACCAGTTTCGGCTGCCGCCAGCGCTGTCTCAAATGTCACGCGGTTACGCATCTCACCAATGACGATGATGTCCGGATCCTGACGCAATGCGTGAACAAGCGCAGACTCAAATGACTCCGCGTCCAAGCCGACTTCACGCTGTTCAAAGAAGGACTTCTTGTCCTCAAATGTATACTCGATCGGGTCTTCAATCGTGATGATGTGCTTGTTGTATGTCGTGTTGATATAATCCAACATCGCACCCATCGTCGTTGATTTACCCGAACCGGTTGTGCCAGTGATGAAGATGATGCCGTTGTTCGCATCCGCAATCTTCTTCAGGACTTCCGGCAAACCCGCTTCGGCAACCGATGGCGGCTTGCTCTTGACCCAGCGCATCGTCAGACCGCGCTGACCGCGCTGCATGTGCAAATTGACACGGAAGCGGCCTGCACCCGGCTCCTGCCACGCAAAATCCAAGTCGCCGACTTTGTTGAACTGCTCCATGCGCCCCTCCGGCACAATCTGCTGACATAATGTGTCAAAATATGCACTGTCGGTCACAAAATCCAATTGGCAAAGATTGCTATCAATGCGCAACTGGACATTTTTGTTTTCGCGTACATGGAGGTCGGATGTGCGGTTTTCGACTGCATATACCAGCAAGTCGTGCATTATGGATTCAACAGGTAGTGGCATAGTTTTTCAGTTGCGATGTGTTCAATTATGGCTGATAGTCGGGAGCTTGCTGCTGACGTGTCGTCATCAGGACGGATTGCCAGAGCTGGCCTTGCGGATTAATTTTGCGGCGTGCGCATGTCGCCATCGAAATTGGCACGTACGTGTAGTAGCCATGCCAGTTGGCGACGACGATGTCGGTCATGCCCGCCATCGCGGCATGGACTGCGTGCTGTGCGAGATGTAGGCAGAAAATCGAGTCATTCGCATTCGCCTGGCGGCTGCGGATTTCGTAGCTGGGATCGAAATACTTGATGCCCATGTCGATCTTCTTCTGGGCAAAATGCGCTTTGATAGCGTCGCGCAGATAAATGCCGATGTCGTTATGCAGGACATTGCCGGATTTGTCCTTGGCTTTTTCCGTCCCCAGCAAATCCTGGCCTGCGCCTTCGGCGACGACGATTACCGCGTGGTGCTTGCGCGCAAGGCGGCGTTCGAGTGTCGCGAGCAGTCCGCCCGGTCCGTCCAGGACGAGCGGCACTTCGGGGATTAAACAGAAATTCGCGACAGTATTAGCGAGGCAAGCGTATGCCGCAATAAAGCCGGAGTCGCGTCCCATAAGCCGCACGAGACCGATGCCATTATAGCAGCCGTTTGCTTCATTGTGCGCACAGCTCAAAATTGATGCGGAGGACTGCACTGCGGTCTCAAATCCGAATGTCTTGTCCATGAAATTCAAGTCGTTATCGATCGTCTTGGGAATACCGATGATGCTGACTTCGACGCCGCGTTCTTTGCACATCATCGCGATTTCGTGTGCACCGCGCTGTGTGCCGTCTCCGCCAATCGTGAAGAGGATGTTGATATTGAGGCGATCCAGTGTGCGGACAATTTCCTCGGTTGGCTGTTTGCCGCGCGAAGATCCGAGGATGGACCCGCCTTCAGTGTGGATGTTATCGACGACATCCGGAGTCAGTTCCAGCGGCTTGAGATGATAGATCGGATTGAGCCCCTCATAGCCGTAGCGTATGCCGTAGATATTGTCGACGCCGTAGATATGCCACAGCGTATTGACCAATCCCTTGATGACGTCATTCAAGCCGGGGCATAATCCGCCGCAAGTGACAATTGCCGCGCGTGTCCAGCTCGGATCGCGGAAGATTTTGCGGCGCGGCCCGGCAGCAAGAAACGACGGGATACTCTGGTACTTTTC
>CAVGNO010000017.1:0-19139 GCA_963630475.1 Blautia faecis
GGTGTTGAGCCATCGTTGCGCAATCGGCAAGAATTGCATAGGATATTGCGAGGATTTCCGATAGATTTGCGGTTGTATTGGGCTCCATGAGTTGAGCGCATGCGCGAATCCTGTCCAGTACGCTAGAGTATTTTTCATGCGCATGATAGTATTGAATGCGATCAAGCTTCATGGTCTCGAGGATGGAGAGGAGATTGTATCCGCGATATTCAATCACGAGCTTGTGATAAAAGCATGACGGGCGCGAATCGAAGCTATATGACGTGCCAGGCGGAATCAGCAGGATATCGCCTGGCGCAAGCTTATACGGCTTGTCCTCGCATTTGCAACGCAATTTGCCTTCCAGCATCACGACGATGATGAGATAGCGGCAGAACTGCTCGTTATATGCGGTTGCTTGGCGCCTGCGCGTTTCTTCGACAAGCCATGGATAAAACGGCCATGGGTATTTGGCATAGCATTTTAGCCAAGTGCGCTCAAGCATTTCCGGCGAATCGTCGTATGCAAAGAATGTCTGGTGTTTTATGTTCAGATGACGTCTCATTGCTCTTGCTCCCCGTTATTTTTGATATTCTTTTAGTCTATTTTTGCTATAATATAACGGTTCTTGATGTTGTTTTCCAAATAGTTCTATTTTATAATTTGAATAAAGACATAAGTCAGAAAATACAATCAGAAATCAGTTTCTTGGAGAGACATTGAATGAAGGTTATTACGACAAAATCAGATGCGGAGAACAATAAGTACGTCCCGCCACCGCTGGGTAATGGTGATCTGTCGTTACAGATTGATTATCAGGGTATGCAATATGCGCGGCGTTACTGTGGAATGCTGCCGCACATTCGCCGTGCGGGCATTCGCTATGACTCTGCGCCATTTGATCTGTGTCCGTTTGGCTGGTTTGACCAGGAAGTCAATGGTGCTTGGGAGCCGGAAGCATGGACGCAATGTCTGGATCTGGATCATGCATTGGTGACGACGGATTGCGATTATCGCAACCTCGGCGTGCAGATTCACACGGATGTATTTTGTCATTTTGAACACAACATCATTGCGATACGGAAGCGGTTGAGCACGAAGCAGCATTTTGATTTCAAGTATCACATTGGCGCGAAGCGTCTGAAAGTGACTCCACAGCTTTGCGACGGCGGCTTTGTCCTGAAGACTGAATTTGACGCAGGCAAGATTCGTCGTGAGAATATCTACGTGACTGCAGTCGGCGAGCCGATGGAAGCAAACTGGGTAGACGGCTGCTACATGTTGAGTGGCGATGTGACACAGTGCTTCTTTTTCATTGCATTTGGCGAGGACGCGCAGCAGTTAGTGCGAGAACAGGGCTATGATGGGCTTTTCCGCACGCATTGTGAGAAGTGGGCGAAATATTGGCAGCAATCCTATATCCGCATTCCTTCGGAGAAGATTCAGAAGGCGTGGTATACATCTCAATATCACTTGAAGATTTCTTCGACGCGGTGGTCGATTCCGACGGGTATTTTTGATTCGCATTGGCATGGCCGGTATTTTGGTTTTGACGAGTATTTCGTCCTGCAGGGGTTGCTGTCGAGTGGTCACATTGTTGAAGCGCGCAAGATAGCGGAATTCCGTGCTGCGATTCTCAAGAGCGCGCGCTTCCGTGCGACGAGCTTTATTTCCACGGATAATGGCGGCGCATTCTATCCATGGGAGACGCTGGAGGATGGATCGGAGGGCGCGCCGCGTGGGTACTGGTTCGAGCATATTTTCCACAACGTGAATATTGCGCTGGGGTGCTATGACGTCTTCAAATATACGCATGATGTAGAATTCCTGCGTGAGAAGGGCTATCCGGTCATCAGGGCATGCGCGTTGAATTGCTTGCACCGCAGCGTATATAAATTCGGCGACAAAGTGATAATCGGCAAAGTCACGGATATGGAACGCCTTGGCACCGACCATGAAAATGCGTTCATGACGACGTGCGGTGTCGTCTGTTTGTTCCAGCGTGCGGCTGAATGCGCGGAAGTGCTGGGACTGGATGCGGAATACAAGGAGCAATGGCGCACGCTGTCGGTGAAGCTGCTGGAGAGCCTGCCGCGTGATGAGGAGAAGTACATCCCGTATCCGGGCTGCCCGACGGGAAGCATAGGCCAGCTGGGCGGATACTATCCGTATCCGGTGATTTCCCCGGATGACAAGCTTGCGCGCAAAGCATTTGATGAATTCATTGCCAGCGAAACCAAGATAGGCAACATGTATGAGGGCGGTCAATCGGTTTGTGCATGGTATGCCATTTGGGAGACGATGGTCTATCTCGCACTTGGCGAAGGCGAGAAAGCGTTGGAGAAACTGGAGTGGCTGAGCACTCAGACTGGCGCGTTCTCGGAATTATTCGAGCTATATGAGCGTGGAATGCGGCCGTGGTTTACGACTGCGGAAGGCGCATTCATCCATGCGGTCGATTTGCTGTTATTGCCGCGTGGCGAAGCAGGAAAATCATTGGCATGGGAAGCTGGATGGCGCGATTTTGCATTCCGTCTGTGTGCGGTAGATGGCGAATTCCTTGAGATGGAAAGCAAGGAATGCCGCTGGATGGGGGGGGTAAAATAGGAGTATAATAAGCGAGGTAATAACATGAAGAAGATTAACGAATTATCATACAAACATTTTACTTTGATTGAGTTGCTTGTTGTGATCGCGATCATCGCAATTCTGGCGTCGATGCTATTACCGGCATTGAGCAAAGCGCGTGAGAAAGCCAAGTCGATTTCCTGTGTGAATCACTTGAAGCAGACTGGGCTGCAATTCTTCATGTATTCCTCGGACAACAATGGATTCATCTGGACATGGTGCAATGGCCCATGGGGACGGACTTTGGAGCCTGATGGCACGACCAATGGCTTCCCGAAGAATTTCTTCTGTCCATCTTCAAAGAAATTCATGGCGGATCCGACTTGGGACAGCGTGACTTATGCTACTCAGCCGCCATGGTCTTATGGTGATGATTATGAGATGCGCACATCGCATAGCCTCAATCCGTTTATTCAGGCGGCTGATGGATCGAATAACTATTTTCTCCGACTGGAAGGATTGACTTCGGAGCGGTGGTTGCTAGTGGATTCTGTGCGTCATCAATCCGGTGATACATACGGTCGCCAGTGGTACTACGTCCTAAAGTCTCAAGGTGGCTTCCATTTTCTGCATTCCGGCATGCTGAATATGCTCTATGCAGATGGTCATGTCGCAACACTTTCGGTTAGTGGGCTCAAGAATCATTTCCGCGATGCGAAACAGACCTTGATTCAGGGAGCATTCCGCGACATCAACCTCTCATCGCTATACTAATTGAAGGGAGCATCTATGACCAGATTGAATGGCAACGTAGTTTCGGTTGCATTGGTATTCAGCTTCATCTGCTTATTTGCCGATGCAAGCGAGTTATTCCGCAAGGAGCCGGGCGCGCTCTGGCTCAATAGCACGCAATTGCGCATCAATCACGCATGCAGTTCGCCGTGGAGTGTCGCGGAGTGCTCGCCAGAGACGCTGAAAAATGGCGTCTTATCGACGGCGAAGGGCGCATTGGAATTCCATGAGGAATGGACAGAGCTTTCCGAGACGGAGGGCGAATGGACCATTTCGTTCAAAGCGCAATCACCCGATGGCGTCCCGACAGCAGATGTCGGCGCATGGCTTTCGATGCCGCTTCTGGACTATTTCAAGACACCGGCGGTAGTCAATAAGCGCTGGATTGAGTTCCCGAAGCGTTTTGTTGAAAAGAATTGGCAGCGCAGCTACAAAGTCCCGGAAGTCGTGATTCAGGATTTCCGCGGGCGGTGGTATATCTCGGGTATTTCCGGGCTGATGTTGCAGGACAATCGGCGTTTTTCTTCGAGCAATGTCGAGTGCCGCTTGCGTCTGCCGGTTACGGATGGCAAAATCACCGATCTGACTGCGACTTTGCATTTCCGGTTTCAGCCGTATGAAGCGACGGCATTGCGGCTTGATGATGCGGCGAATATGGCGCTGCGGGATGAAGTCGCAGATGACCGAAAGGGCGGATGGACTGATCAGGGGCCGCAAAATGACTTGCGTGCGATGAAGCCGGGCAAAATTATCGCAGGTGGGATCCCGTTTGAAATCAGCGATACAGATGTAGCGGTGATTGCATTGCGCGGAAAGGGGCGTCCGTATTTCCCCGATCGTTCGACTTTACAACTGAAGAGCTACAGCAAATACCGTTTTCTCTATTTGCTTCATGCGGTTGCGTGGGAAGATGCTGAAGCCGCGGCAACCGGCACAGTGACGGTAGTTTACAAAAATGGCGAGAGCGACAATTTCCCGATTATCTCCGGAAAAAATGTTGGGAACTGGTGGGGACCGAATGCGCTGGAGGATGCCGTCGTCGGTTGGAGCGCACGCAATGACAGCGCGCGCATCGGGTTATATGTCACGGGCTTTCCGCTCAAGTCACTGCCGGTGCAGCGCATTGAGTTTGCGTCTGCGAATAACGCAGTGTGGCTGATTGCGGGAGTCACGATGTCGAATGCGCCATTGCAGCTGACGCCATTGGACAACACTCCGCTTGTGATGAAGCCGGGGAAGGATTGGCGCGTCGGTCACAACAAGAATATCGCGGCAGGCACAATACTTGATCTCTCGCGGACATTGGATGCACCGGCGGGTAAATACGGCTTTGTCAAATGCTTGGGAGAGGACTTTGTCTTTGCGAATGCGCCGCGCAAGCGCGTGAAATTCTATGGCCCGAATCTTTGTGAGGGCGCGTGTTTTCCGGACAAGGAGAATGCGGTAAATATTGCGAATGACTTGGCTCGGCGTGGATACAACGTTGTGCGTTTGCATCACTTCGATGGCTTTTGCGTACAGTCGGCGGATTCACCGCAATTGAATGCGGAGAAGATGGCGCGGCTGGATTTTCTCTTGAGCGAGTTGCGCAAACGCGGCATCTATGTCACAATCGATTTGTACATATCGCGTGCAGTGTCGGCGAAATCGATGAATCTGCCTGGCGACTATACTTATCAAGGCAACACATTCAAGATGTTGTTCTTCTTGGAGGAGTCCGCACGTGAGAATCTGAAGACGTACACACGCAATCTCTTGGAGCATGTCAATCCATATACGGGATTAGCGTTAAAGGATGATCCGCAGTTGATTACAATCAGCATGATCAACGAGGATTCGATTTCACTGCTCGTCGATAACAAGTATATCCAGTCGCATCCATATCTGAAGCCCCGGCTTCGCGATGAATATGTGTCATGGCAGAAGTCGAATGGCCAAGCCGATGACGGGAATTTGTATAATCGCGCATTCATTTCAGAGCTCTATCAGGAGAAGATGAGCGAATTCTACCGCTGGCTGAAAGCGAATGGCGTGAAATGCCCAGTGACGAGCTCCAATCATGGCAATGATTACATGACGACTGCGCTGCGCAGAAATTTTGATTTCGTGGACAACCATTTTTACTGGGGGCATCCGCAGTGGATTGGCAAGGATTGGAATGGCCGGATTTTCCGCATGGAAGCATCGAGCATTTTGAGCGAAGTCGGCGATACGCTGGGCAAAGTCGCGGGAAGCCGCAGATTGGATGCGCCAGTGACGATTACCGAATGGAGCTTTTGTGCGCCGAATAGCTATCGTGTCGAAGGATCGCTGGTATTTCCCGCATTTGCAGCGCTCCAGGGCTTTGACATGCTCAATCTCTTCCAGTATACATCGGGCAAGCGTCAAGTAAGCCGCATTGCAGAGACGGAGTCACCGATTACGCTCTTTGATACACTGCATGAGCCTATTTTGACTCTGCGTGAATTAGCCGGCGTGATGCTGTTTCGCCAGGAAAACATCTCTGAAGCGAAACTTTCCTTCCCGTGGCAGCAGCCGAAAGGCACGGGACAAAATCCGCAATTCACGCCAACAGAGTATCGTCGTCTTGCGCTGATTGGGAAGATTGGCACAATTGATGCCGAGGATGCGCGGAAAACGCCGTTGTATTTTTCGTTTGATGGCGGCGCCGGGCGTCCGGCAGAAGAGGGCTTAGCGCAGAAACTCCAGTCAGAGAACTACATCCCTGTTGGGTCTGTCGATGCCACGGGTGCGCAATACAAGAGCGCGACTAGCGAGCTGACATTCGATATCGATGCAGGGACTTTCTCTGCAGTTGTGCCGCGTTGCGAAGCATTTGTATTGCCGCAAAGCAAAGCGCTGCGTGGAGAATTCATGCAAGTGCAGAATAAGAATGCATTTGCGGCGGTATTTGCGGCAGCGATGGATGACAAGCCATTGAGCAAGAGCTCACGCATCCTCCTGATGCATTTGGCCGATGTCAAAAACAGCGATCAGCGTTTTCGTGATGCGACAATGCAAGTAGTTGAAGCCGGCGGCACAACGCCATTGCTGTTCCGTCGTGCTGAATGCCAAGTGACATTCTTGCGGCCATTGGATGGCTTCAAGCTGTATGCGCTGGATTTTGACGGCACGCGGCTGAAAGAACTCCCGTTGCAAGAGACAATGACGCTAGACAACTATGCGATTGCAGACAAAGTAATTGCGGCATACGAGCTGGTTCGCGAATAGTTCACAAAAAAGATGGCGATCATGCATTCAGAATTTAGTGACTTCCCGACAATAGCCGAGAAAACATTGTCGTGTGATTTTGCAGTAATTGGCGGCGGCCTAGCGGGGCTGTGTGCCGCAGTGACTGCTGCGCGCTGCGGTCTGCGCGCAATATTGGTGCAGGACCGGCCGGTACTTGGCGGCAATGCATCCAGCGAAATCCGCATGGGCATTGGCGGTCATACTGGCACTGGCATGCTGGAAGAGCTGCTCCTGGAAAATCTCTATTTGAATCCGGGATTGCGTTTTACGGTCTGGGATGATGTGATGTATGGCTTTGCGCGGCGCGAGACCAATCTCACGTTGCTACTGAATACGCCAGTCATCGCCGTGAAGACCGAGGATAACCGCATCATTTCAGTCACGGGCTTCAATATGCAGGAATATACGCGCTATGAAGTCTCGGCGCGTTATTTTGCGGATTGTTCGGGAGACGGCATTTTGCGACTCTCTGGCGCTCAATTCATGGTCGGGCGTGAAGCGAAGGATGAGTTTGGCGAGCCGGATGGCCGTGTTCAGCATGATCCGTATACGATGGGAAATTCGATTCTCTTCCAGTTGCGCAAATGCAATAAGCACGAGCCATTTCGTGCGCCGGAGTGGGCATATCACTACACCGACAAGACCATCCCGCCGCGCCCATTGGATCTGGAGTGCAATAATTTCTGGTGGCTTGAATTAGGCGGCACGCAGGACACAATTCGTGACTCGGATAAAATTCGTGACGAGCTGTATAAAGTCGCGTACGGCGTCTGGGAGTATCTGAAGAATCATCCGGATGGCCGTGCGCACAATTATGAGCTGGCTTGGATTGGCGCGTTGCCGGGTAAGCGCGAGAGCATCCGTTTTGTCGGCGAGCATGTCCTGACACAAAATGATATTGCGGAGGAATCCACTGGTACATTTGAGGATGCGATTGCACGGGGGGGATGGGGGATGGATGACCATCATCCGGAAGGAGTCAATTATCCGGGCTGGCCGAATCGCAATCTCCGCATACACAAGAACTTCCATATTCCATATCGCTGTCTTTACTCCAGAAATATCGCGAATCTGTTCTTTGCGGGACGGCAGATTTCGGCGACACATCTGGCGATGAGCGCGACACGCGTGATGGGGACATGCGCTGCGTTAGGGCAGGCGGTCGGCACCGCGGTTGCAATCGCGTTCAAGTATAATTGTTCGCCGCACGATGTCTATCAATCTCATTTGACTGAATTGCAACAGCTTTTACTGAAGCATGACCAGGATATCCCAGGCATTGCGATTCGCTATCCGCAACTGACGATGCACAGTAAGATTTCGCACGATCTCTTGCGGGATGGCGAGGAAGTCGATGGCGAGCACGCACTGGAGTTGCAACCACGCGAGGAGTGCGGCTATCAATTTGAGCATGCGGTAAAAATAACGGAGATCCGTTTAGTCTTCGACAGCGATGTGACTGATCCGAAGCGCTTGCGGTGTTTTGAGCCGGAGAGCTCGTATCGCAAATTCCCAGATTGCCTGCCGAAGGATTTTGAGTTAGAGATCTGCCAGGATGGCCACTGGAAGACATGGAAAACGATTCGTGACAATCATCGTCGGCTAGTGATAATGGATGGACCGGACGAAGCGTGTGAAGGGCTGCGGCTACGGTTGACTGGTAGTTGGGGCGGCGGCGCAGGCCGAATCTTCGCATTTTCCGTCGCATAACTAGCGGATTGCCAGCTCCAGGATGCAATATATTATTCGCGTTACTTCTGAATGTAGTAGTGGGGATTGCGAAAATATCATCTTAGAGTTCAATGGACATTAAACTTAGCTTCCACGGTGCGGCGCGCAACGTCACTGGTTCATGCTATTTATTGCAAGCAAATGGGATGAACTTGATGATCGACTGCGGTCTTTATCAAGAGCATGATTTGAAAGCGCGTAACTGGGAGCGTTTCCCGATTTCGCCGCGGAAGCTGGATGCCGTGATATTGACGCATGCGCATCTGGATCACTGCGGGCGCTTGCCGCGGCTAGTGCGCGATGGCTATGACGGCATGATTTATTGCACGAGTGCGACCGCCGAGATTGCGAAAGTCGTGATGGAAGACTGCGGTCGCATCAACGAAGAAGATGCCGAATTCAAACGCCAGCGTCACGAACGCGAAGGCCGGCGCGGGCCATTCCGCGAGGAGCCACTCTACACTGAAGAGGACGCCGAAAATGTCGCAAGCCACTTTTCATGCTGGGATAACCACCGGCCACTGCAGCTGGGCAACGGCATCGAAGTCGAATTTATTGAAGTCGGGCACATCCTTGGTGCATCGGCAGTGCGTCTGACGATTACGCAGGGCGCCGAAGTGCGCCGCATTGTCTTTTCCGGCGATATTGGGCGTTGGGATATGCCGCTTCTGCGTGATCCGGAGAAAGTTGGCGAAGCCGATTATCTGCTAGTCGAATCGACGTATGGCAACCGCGATCACGAAGCGACGGCGAGCATTCCGGAAGAGCTTGCGGAGATTGTCAATCGCACATGTGAAGCCGGCGGCAATCTGATTATCCCCAGCTTTGCGATTGAGCGCACGCAGGAGCTGCTCTTTTTCCTTGCGCAGCTCACGCAGAGTGACAAGATTCCGCGCTTACGCATATTTGTCGACAGCCCGATGGCATCGAAAGTGAGCGAGATTTTTGCGCGTTATCCGATGTTATTGGACACCGAGACGATACGTCTTGCGCGCCGCTACCGCGCGACGAATGTGACATTAGTCAAGAGTGCTGCGGAATCGAAGACGATCAACCACATCCGCGGTTCGGTGATTGTGATTGCGGGATCCGGCATGTGTACTGGCGGTCGCATCAAGCACCACTTGGCGAAAAATATCGATCGGCCGGAATGCACAGTGCTCTTTGTCGGCTATCAAGCGAATAATACGCTGGGGCGCATTATCCTCGATGGCGCGAAGGAAGTACGTATTCTGGGCGCGATGTATCCAGTGCAAGCGAAAATCGAGCGCATTTCCGGCTTCTCCGCGCATGCGGACCGCAATGAGCTCATGCGGTGGCTAGACACGGTCAAGGGGACGCCGCGCAAAGTCTTTGTAACGCATGGCGAAGCGGCTGCAGCAGACGCTTTATGCCAGCGCATCATCTCCGAGAAATCCTGGAATGCAGTTGTACCTGAATACCAGGAGACAGTCGAACTAGATTAGTTTTATAACGCGATACTACTATGAAATTCATACGTCAAGGGAAAGCTTACCAATTAGTCATCCGTAACGGCCAGGATTTAGCTGATGCACTCACGCTGGATGAAGCGCTGTGGGTGGCGATGAGCGCGCCGAACAACGCATACACTTGCGATCCAAAGTTCATCAAGCTCGTCGATAAGGATAACAGCGGCAATATCACGACTTCAGAAGTGAAAGACGCGATCAAGTGGCTGCTTGAAGTCTATCCGCAGAAGGAGAAGATAACTGCGGATTTCTCCGGCAAGCTCAATATCGCGGAAATCAATACCGACAATGACATCGGCCGCGCAGTCGAGCACTCCGCAAAATACATCCTCGATGATCTTGAGTGCGAACAGCGTAATGTGATTGATTTGGCGACAGTGCGGAAATTCATGGAGATTCATACGTCGCGTCCGCTCAATGGCGATGGCGTGATGACCGTGAAGACCGCGAGCGAGACTAAGGACAGCACGAAATGCGATCTCATGGCGATGCTCATTTCGGACGCAGTCACTGCAACTGGCGGAACCACGGATGTCGATGGCAGCCAAGGCGTCACGCTGGATCAATTCAATGCATTCCTGACCGCGGCACACGACTATCTGTCATGGCTGGACTTGGGCGCAATTCCCGAAGGCGAGAGCACGACTGCTATCAAGCCATTCGGCGCTGCGACTGGCGATTTGGATGCGCTGCTTTCCGCGAATGCGAGTGTCGTCGATGACTTCTTCAAGCTGTGCCAGATGCAGTTTTTCGATTTGCGCTTGGATGGCAAAGTATTGCAATCCGATGGCGCGCCGGCGGCACTGGATGCCGCGGCTTGGCCGGGCGTCACGGAACACCTCAAAGCGTTGCCAATTGTGCAGCCGAATAAGTCTTTTGCATTGCCGCTGTTTGATGAGCAGCAGATTAATCCACTCTATCGCGGCTGGTGGAAGGACGTTGTTGCGAAAGTGATTGTGCCAGTATTGGGCAGCGACGTGAAGAGTCTGACGGCTGACGGCTGGGCGGCAGTAAATGCGAAATTTGCGGCATTCCGTAAATACAACGCGGATGTCAAGGGCGCGATATGCAGTGCAATCTCGGTTGAGCACCTCCGCAAATATGCCGCAGATGCGACTTTGCCAGAATTGGGTAGCGACTTGTCGGTGCGTGACGCTGCAGTTGCGGATATCCTCAAGGAAGCGACAAGCGTCGAGCAGCTGTTGCTCTATTTGGGCAATTTGATCAAGCTGTGCAATAACTTCATCAGCTTCCCCGATCTCTACAAGCGCGGGATGCCGACGCTCTTTGAGCGCGGTCGGCTAGTGATTGACAGCCGGTGGTTCAATCTCGTGCTGCCGGTCGATAATCTCGCTGCGCACTCTGCACTGGCGGCGAACAGCAACCTCTTCATCATCTATTTTGAAGTCGATACCAAGCCGGCGGCAACGACATTGGCTGCGCCGGTCACGATTGGCGACAAGGGGAACTTGACAGTTGGCAAACGCGGTATTTACTTTGATCTGGCCGGTACACAGTATAACGCGAAGATTGTCAAAGTGATTGAGAATCCGGTTTGCGTGAAGGAAGCCATCGCGGCGCCGTTCAGCAAGATTGGCAAGATGATCGAGACCAAGATTTCCGGCATGTCCACGGCGTCGGAAAAAGCGCTGGAAGGCGGCTTCAGCAAAGCGATTAACGACCCGAAAGCGGTAGCGGCCGAGCAAGCCAAGAAAGCGGATGAAGCCGCTGCTGCGAAGCCGGGCGATAAGAGCGGCATGCTGATGGGTGTCGGTGTGGCATTTGCGGCATTGAGCTCCGCACTGGCATTCATCTGCAAGACGCTTTCGAGCATGAGCGCGTGGGGCATCGTGATTTCACTGCTGGGTGTCCTCGCGGTGTTGCTACTGCCGATCAGCCTGCTGGCGATTATCAAGCTGCAGCGGCAGGATCTGTCGTCATTGCTGGAAGGCAATGGCTGGGCGATCAACTCGCGGCTACGCTTGACGCGCAAGCAGCGCAAGAGCTTCTCGCGGAATGGATTGTATCCGGCGGATGCCGAGGGCACGCCGCGCCGCCGCACCGCGCGCAATATCGCAATATTGGTGGTTGTAGTTATTGCGCTGATTGGCGGATACTACGGCTACACCAAGTGGCAAGCCAGCCGCCAAGCGCCCGCGCCAGCCGTGGAAGCCGCCGCTCCTGCGCCGGCTGCGGCCGCATCGGCATCCCCTGCGCCGGCCGAATTGTAGGGCCGGTGGCTTGTCCCCGGCCTGTTTCCCCGGGGCTGTTTTCCCGGAGCGCACGCTCCGGGCACAGAACAAGTAGGGCCGGGGGCTTGTTTCCCCGGTGCTTACAAGCCGAGGCAGAGGATAGCGAGGCCACACGCCATCACGGTTGCGCCGCATATCTCGCGGGCGAAGCGCTCGATGAATGTGAAGCGCAGTGCGTTGATGCCGAAGAAGCCGAGCGTGACAGCACCCAACATCGTCAGGATAGTCGCTGCGCTGAATACAGCCGCGGTGAGGATGACGCTGGCGATGCTTTGCACCGCAGCCGCTGTCAGTAGCGGCAGTAGCGCTTCGCACGGTCCGAGCACAAAAATGATGAAGATGACCCAATAGGAGAGGCTCTTTTCATCATTATGGTGGTGCTCGGCGTTCATCGCATGGCTATGTGTCGTGACAGTGCCGTCGAGATTAATGTGGCTGTGGCGATGTGGACGGTGCTTCCAGCGCGCATATAGCGCATGCAAAAGTAGCGCTGCGCCCATGCCGGTGAGTGCGGCAGCAGCGATATTGCCGCGATATTCCTCAAGCCACTCCAGATGCGCTTCGGAGAGAAGTCCCGCGAAGAGTAAGAAGAAGATAGCGAGTAGTAGCGCGCTGCCGATATGACCGAAGCCGCAAATCAACGTCCAGAACATTGTTTTGCGCCAGCTATAGTGACGGCTACGCGCAATTGCAATAAATGGCAAGTAGTGATCCGGACCGGTGATGGTGTGAATCATCCCGGTCAGGAGCGCTGTCGCCAACAGAAGTAGCGTGCTGTTGTTCATCCTTCCGCTTCCTTCGCAATCTTCTTGAGCTCTTCGGGAATCGTGATTTTCTGCGGACAGTGCTGCATGCAACGCCGGCAATTGACGCATGCAGATGCGCGCGAATCCTCGTCAATCGCGTTATAGTTGTTTTTGAAGAGCCATTTATTTCCGGAGACCTTGTATTGGTTGTAGATGCCGAAGATGCGCGGGATCTCGACGCCAACCGGGCACGGCATGCAATAGCGGCAACCAGTACATGGCACCGCAAATGATTTGCGATAGATGTTCAGCGCTTCGTTCAGCGTCTTGCGCTCATTGTCGGTGAGCGCTTTGAATGGCGTAAATGTCTTGATATTGTCCTCCATCTGCTCGGGTAGTGACATGCCGGAGAGGACGCAGAGGACATTGGGTAAGCTTGCGACATAACGCAATGCCCAGGATGCCGCGCTGTCCTGCGGCGCCGACTGCTTGAGAATCTTCACAGCATCCGGCGAAAGATGCGCCAATGCGCCACCCCGCAACGGCTCCATAATCAGCACAGGGATGCCGGCTTTTGTGAGGATTTCGTATTGCTCGCGCGAACGATAGAGTTCCCAGTCGAGATAATTGAGCTGAATTTGCGCGACATCCCATCCGTCGTATGCATCGACAATTGTCTGAAGCATCTCTGGCGTATCATGGAAGGAGAAGCCCAGCTTGCGGATTTTGCCCTCCGCTTTCATCTTCTTGAGAAATTCCAGCGCATTGACCTTCTTCGCTTGTGCCCAGCGTTCTGCATCCAATGCATGCACCAGATAGAAATCGAAGTACTCGACTTTGCAGCGCTCAAGTTGCTCATTGAAGATGCGCTCGACATCCTTTTCGTTTTTCGCATACCACACTGGCATCTTGTCGGTCAAGTAGTACGAATCGCGCGGATAATCCTGCAAAAGCGTCCCGAGGCTACGCTCGCTGTCGCCACCATGATACATGTATGCGGTATCGAAGTAGTTGCAGCCGGCGGCCATCGCTTGTGCAATCATCTTCTTCGCAGTCGCCAGATCGACTTTTGGTGCATCGGGGGAGATGCGTGGCAAGCGCATGCATCCGAAGCCCAGCAGCGGAAGTGTCAGCTCGGTATTCTTGTAGCGGCGGCGCGTGACTTGTTCGCCGGTAATGACATCCGAACTCTTGTTGCCATCCGCGCTTTCCTTCGCAGTGATGCGTGTCACCGGTGCCAATGCGGCAACTGTCAGCGCGCTCTTCAAAAAATCACGTCTATTCATTGGGGTTTCTCCATGCGTTGAGCTATCCATAAACCGAGTTCAAATAATAACCATGTGGGGAGTGCCAGCATTACTTGGCTGACGACATCGGGCGGAGTGAGGATGGCGGCGATAATCAATATCACCGTCATGACGTACGGGCGTTTTTGTTTCAATGCATTTGTCGAGACAAGCCCGAAGCGTACACAGAGCAGTACTGCAATGGGTGCTTGAAACATGACGCCGAAAGCGAGCATCAGCCAGCCGGCGAGATCGAGGAAATTGGCCAGTCCCAGCATCGGCTGCAATTGCGCTGTCGCAAAATCACCGGAAAAACGCATTAATAATGGCAGAATCAGCGCGATGCAGAATGCGATGCCGGTAAAAAAGAGCACGGATGATGACACCAGCCATCGCACAAGTGCACTGCGCTCATTGGGATATAACGCCGGCAGCAAAAAACGCCATAGCTGCCAGATATTCCATGGGAATGCCAGAATCAACGCCAAAACCAGTGCGAGCTTAAGCTGTACGACGAAGACTTCCATCGGCGCAAAGTAGTACAGCTTGCCGACTTCCTGCGGAAATGACCACGCGACCAGCCAGTCGATGACATGCGGTGCGATGAAGTATCCGACAGGGAAAAGTACCGCGGTCACGCCAATGCACCATAACAGCATGCGCCGCAATGCCTCGAGATGATCAATTAACGTCTCTTCTTTAGCGGACATAGCACGCAAAACTGACTATTTGGATTCCTTGTCTTCCTTCTCCGCGGCTTTTTCCGCAGCATCGACGAATTCCTTGCTCTCTTCAGAAAGCGCGCTCTTTGCTTTCTTGAATTCGTATGACGCACGCCCCAGCGCACGCGCTAATTCCGGAATGCGCTTCGCGCCAAAGACGATGAGAATAAACAGGATGATGAGAAGAATTTCTGTAAATCCGATTGACATGGTAGTGAAACTATGGGGTTATTGTTACAGATGCGGCTTTTAGCGACTCTTGAAAAAGCGTATTGAAATCAAGACCAGTCTTGTTTGCAAGTTCCTTCACACTTTCGTATTCCGGGTAGCAGCGGACAATTCCATCATGAGAACATCTCTTTGCGCGCACAGTCCCGCACGGCAGCTCCAGCGTGATATTTTCCCGCTGCATGCAAGTGCGCTCAACCGGCATTTTGCGCAAGCCAATTGTCGTCGTGGACTCGAAGATGATGCGCTCCATTGCAGAGACATGCTGTGCATCAGCGATGACACGCAGTAAGTACGCAGGGCGATTCTTCTTCATGAAGCACGGCATGAAATGCACGTCACGCGCACCAGCTTCCAGCAGCTTCTCCATCGCAAAACCGAGCATCTCGCCCGTCGCATCATCGATATTGCATTCGAGAATGTAGATCTGCTCGTCAGATGCGCTCTGTGTATCGAGCAAGAATGCGCGGAGGATATTCGCACGGCCAAAATCGCGTTTGCCAAGCCCGATGCCACTGCGGATAATGCGATACTGCTGCGGCAGATGGTCCGCAGTGCGCAATGCCGCCGCGATTGCAATGCCGGTCGGCGTCACCATCTCCCATTCGACTGCACTCGGACGCAAAGCGATGCCGTATTTCTGCGCAATATTGACGACTGCCGGCACCGGCACCGGCAAATCGCCGTGCTGACAATGCACAAAACCATGCCCTTCATTGAGCCCAGTCACGACGCATTGCTCAACGCCGATGTCGTCGATTAGCACCGCAGCCGCGACAATATCGACGATTGAATCGATTGCGCCGACTTCGTGGAAATGCACTTCATCAAGTGCGCATCCATGCGCTTGCGCTTCGGCTTCCGCGACAATCATGAAGATCTTCTTTGCCAGCGCATTCGCGCGTTCACTCATCTGACCGCGGTCGATGATTGCGTAGACATCATTGAGATTGCGGTGTTCATGCTCGTGATGATGACCGTGTTCATGCTCATGCTCATGATGATGATGCTGCACGTCGAAATCATATCCGCTAATGCCATACGATTTCTTCTCGCTGACCGCATAGCCGAAGCCTTCGAGTTGAAGACTTGCTAGCACGGCATCAAGCTTCTCGCGGCTCGCACCCAATGCGAGCAACGCCGCGACTGTCATGTCTCCGGAGATGCCGGAAGATCCTTCCAAATAGAGGATATGTAAGGATGAAGTAGTCATTATGATTCTAGCACAATCTGCTTTTCTATTGCGTGGATGCTCATCGCTTTGGTCGTTGCAGGGCACGCGGCCTGGCATGCGCCGCAACCAATGCATAACGCGGTATTAACAGGGCGCGGCGTGCCGTTTTTGCGCAATCGTATCGCGTGAACCGGGCACGCTTCAGCGCATTTGCCACACGGCTCGCCCTGCTGGAAGACAATGCAATGCTGCGGATTAAACTCCGCTTCCGCTATCTTGAGATGCTGTTTATCAATGAGCTTCAGAGGCCGGATCGCACCAGTGGGACAGACCTGCCCGCAGCGGTTGCAGTCGAATTGACATGCGCCACGCGATAAATCCAATACAACCGGTCCAATGCCGCTTTGCGACGGCGTGATGATTTTTGCGGGGCAATTCTGCGTACACAGCTGACACGCAGTGCATTTGGCCGCAAAACGCTCCGCATCCCCCGCGCCCGGTGGTAAAATGCCGATTTTACGCGCAATGCGCTCAATCTGCCCCAGCCCAGCTTTTGCAAATGCGACGCCTGCCGCCAGCCCCGCCAGAACAATCCCGCTGTTGCGCAGAAATGCACGCCGCGAACTGCTGAATGCGACCGGCTGTGCTGACAGCGCGGTTGAGTAGACAATGCTCTTCTTCGGACAGCCCGCGATGCAATTCATGCAACGCACGCACCGCTCGTTGTCGATACGCCCAGCCGCAATGTCAATGCATCCGGCCGGACAGCTCTTGACGCATTTGCCGCATTGGACGCACTCCGAAGTGATCTGCAAACGGAAGATGCCGTATTTCGCAAATAACCCTAGGATTGTGCCGACAGGGCAGAGCGCAACGCAGTAAATGCGTTTCTTCCACAGCGCAAGCGCAAAGATGACTGCAAATGGCACTGCCCCGCCAATTGTCGAAGCAACGAAGACACGGCCGAAATTGGAATACGGATCCAGTAACTTAAAGCCAAGCGTCCACCCACAGAGCAAAAGCCCGATGGAGAGCGCGGCAATCGCATAACGCAACGCTTTCAAATCGGGCAGCGTGCGGCTAGGACGATGCGCGATGAAGCCCGCAATATCCTGCATTATCCCCATCGGACACAGCATCCCGCAGTAAAAACGCCCAAAGATGAAGCTTATTGCGACAATGACAGCAACGCACAATACCGCGCTTGATGAAAATGCAACAAAACACCGCATGAGCGCAGGACCGAATTGCCATGACATGACATGCACTACGCATGCCGCACTGCCGCAAAAGGAGAGAAGTGTCAAAAGCATGACAATTCCCGCAATCCCAATGCGGCAACGCCGCAGCCATCTTCTGTTTTTATGCTTAAGCATCTGTCTTGAATGAAGTATAACGCCTATCGGGGCGAGATGTTGGGTTCCTGTGGAGTATCATCATCATCTGATGATACATGCGGGTTGCAGATGTCCGGATTGCTGCTGTCCTGTAGCAATGCTTCGTAGTAGCGCTTCTTGTAAGTGAGCACTTCCATCTGCTTGCGCCATTGCTTCATCTGCTCACGCAAGACCTTCTCCTGCTTGAAGATGATTTCAGCACGCTGCGGAATCGTCGAAGGACCCTCCAGACACATCCGGATATATCGCCGCACTTCGTCGATTGGCAGTCCCGTTGTGCGCAGACAGTGTATCAGCTTGAACCACGCTAGATTGTAGTCGGAGAACATCCGGATATTGCCGCCAGTGCGCCCGACTTCAGGAATGAGTGCGGCATTGTCGTAATACCGCACTGTGTGCGTCGTCATCCCCAGTTTGTCCGCGACTTCCTTGACTGTGTATTTCGGTGTCTTGTCAGTCAGCCCTTCAAATGGTGTGCGTTTTTTCATGTGTTGTTACTTCTGCTCCAATGAAGCTTTCGCCCAATTGATGATTTCGTCTTTAGCTTCCGGCACGCGGCCATCGCGTATCGCCAGCGGCTTGAGGAACCGCGCGTTCGGGCAAAGCGGCTTCATGTCCGATGCGCAACGCGCTTCGCCGCCGCCACCATGAGTGATGAACGGAATGATTTGCTTGCCACTGAAGTCGTAGCTCGTAAGGAAACTCGCAACCGGCGGCGCCATCGTGCTCCACCAATTCGGCGTGCCGACAAAAATGACGTCGTATTGCGCAATATTATCCAGCTTCGTCGAGAGAGCGGGGCGGAAATTGGCGTCAATCTCTTTGCGCGCTTGCTTCACGACTTCGCTATATCCCGCCGGATAGGGCGTGACTGTCTTGATTTCCAGTAAATCCGCACCCGCGGTTTCGCGAATCCAATGCGCGACTTGACGCGTACGGCCACTGCGCGAAAAATAAACCACCAGTACTTTGTTTTTTGAATCTGACATAATTCGTTCTCCATTTACATCACTGCCGGATACTTCGGATGGCTTGCCGACATCACCGCATGCGGTGACAGCAAACAACGCGATGCTCGTACCAATTGCTTTGAAAAAAGACTTTATGCTCATCGATACATCCTCCTTAATGTTAGAGCTAATTCCATGCGGAGTTAGAGTGACTCTTGCTTTAATTTCCCGTCGTCAGACATAAATTACGCGTTAGAGTAACTCGAAGTCAAATCAAAAATAATATTTTTTTTCTCGCATCGCTATTTTTTTCTCGCAAAAAGGAATTTTAACGAAATATTAGAATTTTGGCGAAATATTATATTTTGCAGAAGCCCATGATCAACAACATCCATCATCTTATTGGGACAGACCAGGAAATTCACTTGCGGTACGGTCTGCGCATCGTCAAGCTAGTGCGCAATTGCGTCACGAATGACAAATTCAGCGAGGATAAAATCCGCTATTTTGAATTTTATTGCATCTCGCATTTGTATGATGGCGCAGGCGAACTGTGGTTTCCGAACCGCGAG
>CAVGNO010000018.1:0-8093 GCA_963630475.1 Blautia faecis
TGCGCCCCGGGCACAGAACAGGTGGCGTGTGCGAAGAGACAGCACCCACCGGGCAGGGCGCGTAATGCGTAAAAATACGGAGGCGCGGTTACGCATTTGTAGGGCCGGCGGCTTGTCCCCGGCCTCGCGTGTTGCAGGATATGGCCACCTTCGGCGCGTGTTTGCGCCGTACATACGCGGAAAATATGGGGCGGCGCGTAATGCGTAAAAATACGGGGACGATGACCGAGAAGAACCCCCGGAGCTTGCGCCCCGGGCACAGAACAGGTGGCGTGTGCGAAGAGACAGCACCCACCGGGCACCAAATGGCGCAATGCGCATTGATGTGCGGCCGGGGACAAGCCGCCGGCCCTACAAGGGCACAGAACATGTGGCTTGCGCGGAAAGACAGCACTCACCGGGCACCAATATGGAAAATATGGGTTACAGTATGTGCGTTTACGGAAAAGATTGAAACATTTGTTCAATTCTCTGGTTGATTTCTCGCGTTTTTCTTTGTTTTTACGATAATGAAAATTTCCGAATTGCTAACTCCGGCGCTGGTCAAGTTGAATTTGGTCAGTCGCACAAAGGACGAGCTCTTTGAGGAGATGGTCCAGGTCTTTTTGGATGCTGGGGAGATTCATAACCGTGAAGAGGCGATCGAGGTATTATGCCGCCGCGAGGAGCAGATGAGCACGGGTGTCGGCAATGGCATTGGCATTCCGCATGGCAAATTGCCGGAAGCGACGCATTCGTTGATTGCGCTTGGCGTTTCGCCGGAGGGCATTGACTACGAAGCGCTGGATGATCAGCCAGTGCATATTGTGACTGCGATTTTTGCGCAGCTGAATAATCCTGGTCAGCATATTGAAATTTTGGCGGAAGTCGCGCGGCTCTTCGCGATTCCGGGTTTTACCGACAAAATTATTGCCGCAAAGAGCTCACAGGAGGTCATTGACCTCATCAAAGCCGAGGAGTAGCACGCGCTTTATGGACGAGTTACTACAGCGGATGCTTGATGTAGACCGCGAGGGTGACGAAGCGGTCAAAGCAGCGGAAGCGCAAGCCGCCGCATTACGTGAAGCGGCGTCGAAGGAAGCTGCTGAAATCATTGCGCAAAGTGACCGCGAGACTACTGCGGAGTGTCAGAAGATTTTAGCGGATGTCATTGCCGAATGCGATGCGGAGCGCAAGCGTGTATTAGCGGAAGCCGAAGTGGAGCTAAATGCGCGTGGGAAGCAATTCGTAGCGCAGTTGGATGCGTGCCGCGATGAGCTTTTTGCCGGAATCCTCGGCGGGTGATTCTTTGTTATCGGGGGGCGTTTTTCACAATGCGCGAGAAGGCCGCGAGAGCGGAATTCTGCGTAGCGGTCCAGCGGCTCACAGCTGGAGTTGGTTATGTCAGACTTTTGTATAGACACGCCATCTGAATTTATTAATGCTTTAGTTCACGGCTGGTGGGCAAATGGCGCCAGCGGTAGCCGGCTAGAGGAGCTTGCGCGCTGCGGCACACTGGATAATCTGCTCAGGCAGCTGCATGCGTCGGGAATTATTGACTCTGCGTCCGGTGATGCGGTATTGCATCGGCTGTTAGTGCGGCAATATCGCAAGCTCGACCGCCTTGCGCATTTGGCGGATGAGTCTACGCAGCCGTTTTATTCAGCGCTCAAGGAAGCGTTGCATAATGAAAATATCAAGATGATATTGAATTACCGCTTTTTCCCCGAGCGCGTCGGAAATGCCGGTGACATGCTTATACAGTTTCCGGATGCGCCGCAGAATGCGAGTCAGATCAGCGCAATTGTTGATGCGCCGACGACGGATCAGTTCACGCAGCTATTATGCCGTGGCAATACTGCGTTGCCGCAATTGCGTCAAATCATCAAGAGGCTTGAGGAAGACCACGACATCATGCGCGCCGAGAATGCGATAGACAACATAGGCTTTGCGAAGACGAGTGCAGCGGTGGCGAATTTACGCGGCAGTGCGCGCAATGCAATCAATGAATTGATGCGGCGGATGACTGACTGCACGAATGCGATTACGCTATTGCGCAATGCGAGCTTCTATCATCTTGATGCCGATGCGCTGGAGGGCGCGTGGGTTGAAGGTGGCGATCTCATTCATCATCATCTGTGGCAGCACTTAGCCGGTTTGAAAGACCGCAATGCGGTGCTTGCTGCATTGCCGGAAGTGCTTACGACTGTGATGGCCGCGCAGGACAGCGATTCGGTTGCAGTGCTGGAAAACCGTCTGCACCGCCAGATACTGCGGCAAGCACGCCGGTATTTCACGGATTCGACCAATCCGGAATTAGCGGGTGTGGTCTACCCAATCATGTTGCATTTTGAAACCATCAACCTCAGCCGAGTCTACGAAGGAATTCGCTTCAGCCTCCCGGTTGCCACAATCATGGAGATGGTTGTAGCGTAACGCCAGAAGACAAAAATCGCGGCAATACTGATTATGTTTTTTCCCGATCGCATGTCCAAAGTAAATATCCTGGTCTTCAGTCGCTATATAGGCGTGCTGACTGAAGCATTGGGAGGGTCTGGACTGATTCACCTTGTCAGTGCGGCGCAGCAATCCAAGTCGCATTTACTGCAGCGTTTCAACACTGATGGTGATATTCGTGCGGCGGAGAATTCGTTAGCGCGTTGCAATGTGCTTTTAGATGCGCTGGGTGTCGATGCTGGGGACAGTGCGCCGGTGATGCGCGCGCTGGGGCAGGACGAAGTCGGGGAGTTGCTGGAGACGATCGATCATCGTTATCGCGAATGCGCGGAGAAGCTGTCGCAGTTAGTTGCACAGCAGACGGAGTTAAAGCGTGGCAGTCAGGCATTGGCGGCGATGCCATTTCAGAGTCTCAATGCCGGTGCGTTGCGCAATCTTTCGCAATTGAGTGTGATTGCGGGGACGCTCGATGAAGAGAGTTTTCTACGTGCGCGGCAAGCGCTCAATGACAGTGCACTCTTTGTGCAGTCTGCCGATGCCGCGGAGCAAGTGTTAGTGATTACGACGCGCAAGCGTTTCTTTGCAGTCAATGACATGCTGAACAAATTCGGTTTCAAGAAATTTGACTTCCCGGAGGAGTTAGGCGCGGATGGCACGATTGCGCAGCAGCGCGGCGTGCTGGAGGAACGGCTGGCAAAATTGCGCGATGAGATTAATGCCGCGCGGTTGTCGGTTGTCGCATTAGCCGAGGAGTATGGCGGTGTGCTGCTTGCGTTGCGTCATCAGCTCGAGAGTCTGCTAGCGATTCGCAAAGCGCAGGGCTTTTTCGGGCGTTCGCGGCAGATCTACTGCATTTCGGGCTGGCTTCCGACGGCATCGATGGCGCAATTGCAAAAGCTAGTTGATGAGAAGACGGATGAGACGGGCATAATTGAGGACATCACGGAGCAGGCCGAGGGGACTGCGGAGGAAGAGATTCCGGTTCAGCTCAATCAAAACAGCCTTGTGCGGCCATTTCAAGCGCTGGTGACCAATTTCGGGATGCCGAATTATCGCGAGATTGACCCGTCGGTCTTTGTCGCAATCACATTTGTCCTGATGTTCGGCTATATGTTTGGCGATTTGGGGCAGGGCGCAGTGCTGGTTGCGGTCGGTGCGCTGATGAAATTGCGCAAGTCATTTAGCGAGCAAGTGCGTGATTATGGCGTGTTGCTGATGTGCTGTGGTGTCTCGGCGATGTTTTTCGGCACGCTTTATGGCAGTGTCTTCGGCTTCGAAGGGCTTTTCAAACCGCTGTGGCTCTCGCCATTGCATACGACTGACATTCCGCGGTTGTTGCTGACTGCGGTCGGCATAGGCGTCGTCTTCTTGAGCATCTCGTTGTTGATCAATGTGGTCAATCACTTCCGTGCGCGGCGTTTCTTTGATGGCGTCTTTGACCAATATGGCGTGCTAGGAATTGCATTTTACTGGATGTGTTTGATTACAGCGCTGACTGTCGTCTTTGCGCGGCGTGTTTACTCCTGGCAGATTTACATGATAGTCGCGCCGTTGGTGTTGATTTTCTTGCGCGTGCCGATCATGATGATCTTCTGCCTGCATCATGGCGATGCTGCAGAGAAGGGCGAGAAGGAGAGCATCCTCAATATTGTTTTGGAGGGCGCGATCAACGTGATGGAGACGCTCACTGGCTATCTTTCTGGCACGGTATCATTTGTGCGTGTCGGCGCATTCGCGATTTCGCATGCTGCGTTGTGCATGGCGGTATTTACAATCATGCATTTGGTCGGGACAATTCCTGGGGGCACTGCGTTTCAAGTGCTGATTGCGATCGGCGGAAACCTCCTGGTCATCTGCTTCGAGGGGATGGTCGCAGCAATCCAATGTGTTCGTCTGGAGTATTACGAGATGTTCGTCCGCTACTTCCAGGGTGGCGGCAAGCCATATCAGCCTTTTAAGTTAAAAAATAACAAGGAGTAATCCAAATATGGAAAAGTTCAGTTCGATGATTCGCGCCGCGGTTGCGGTGATGCTTTTGGCATTTTTGCCGATGATGGCGTTTGCGCAGGAAGCGCCGGCGTCTGCGGGTGCAGATGATGCGCACGCAGTAGCTGTCGCAGAGCAGGCCGATGAGGCGGTTGGTGCGCCGAAAGCGATTATCACCGACAAAGCGATGCTCTATTTTGCAATTGCGGTCTCGATGGCATGCGGCTGTCTTGCAGCTGGTTATGCAGTCGGCAAAGTCGGTTCTGCGGTGATGGGTGCTGCCGCAGAGCGCCCCGAGTTGCTGGGCAAAGCAATTGCATACGTCGGTTTGGGTGAGGGTATTGCGCTATTCGGGTTCCTGATCGCACTCTTCCTCTATACCAAGATCTAATGGGCGCGCCATATCGCATAATAGGCGACAAGGATACGGTGCTGGGCTTCAGCTGTGCTGGAGTCGAAGGCGACGTCGTCACTTCGCGCGAGAGTGCATTACCGGCATTTGAGCATGCGCTCAAGATGCCGGATCTCGTCGTGCTGATTCTCACCGAGCCGGTAGCCGCGTGGCTGGATGCGGAAGTGACTGCGCATAAGCTCTCGGTGAAGCGGCCGTATATTGCGACAATTGCGGACATTTGGGGGACGCGGCAGAGTGGCCGTTCGCTCGAACAATTGATTTGTGAAGCAGTTGGCGTAAAATTGTAATCACTGGAAATATCGCTGATGATGGAAAAAAACGAAGATAAGCTCCGGCAGGAAATTCTCAATGAAGCCAGCAAGCGCGCGGATCGCATTGTTGTGCGTGGCAAGAAGGATGCCGAAAATACGTTGAAGAAGGCAAAGGAAGAGAGCGAGAGCAAGCGCAAGAAGCGCGTTGCTGATGCTAAAACCGAGGCCGGTGAGTTGCACTCAGAGAAAAATGCGGAGATGGAGAAAGTGTTGAATGACATGTGGCTCAATATTCGCGAAAAGTGTATCAACTCCATGTTTGACACTTGGACTAACGAGCAGCTTGCGAAGCAGGCCGGCTCAAAGGAACGCATGGATGATCTGAAAATGCTCATTTCGGAAGCAGTCGCATCCATCAATTGCCCGGAGATTACGCTCAAAGTGCCCACGGCCGACATCCCATTTGTCACTGAAGAATGGCTGAAGTCATTCTTGCCGGAGACGGCATTCACAGTCAAGGAAAGCAAGCGGACGAAATATGGCGTCATTGCACAGAGCGCAGATGGCGACATGGTCTATGACAATAGCATAGAGGCGGTTCTTCAACGCAAACGCGAATTGCTTCGCAGTAGAATCGCAGATCAATCCTTTATGGATCTCATAAAAAAGAAAGTATGAATACTGGAATCATCACGCGTATCAACGGGCCGATTATTGAAGCGCGCAATATGGAATCCACCGGCATGCTCGAGGTCGTCGAAGTCGGTGAAGACCATTTGATTGGCGAAGTCATCCGCGTTCGTGGCGGCGTCTCGACAATTCAAGTGTATGAGAATACGAGTGGATTGCGTCCCGGCGAGCCGGTCTACTGCACTGGCCGCCCGCTTTCAGTCTGCCTCGGTCCCGGATTGCTTGGCACGATTTACGACGGCATTCAGCGGCCGTTGGATAAGATGGCTGAGGGCGGGGATGCGTTCATCCGACGTGGTGTGAAGACGCCACCGCTGGATCTGGAACGCAAATGGCCATTCAGTCCGATAGTCAAAGTCGGTGATACGGTGAGTGACGGTACAATTCTGGGCACTGTGCAGGAGACGCAGAGCGTGCTACACAAAGTGATGGTGCCGCCGGGCCACTCCGGTGTCGTCAAAAGCATTGTCTCTGACGGCGAATACGATGGCCATGCCGCAATTTGCGTGCTGGAGAAGGATGGTGAGGAGGACTGTATCGGGCTGTTTCAGTGGTGGCCAGTGCGGCGTCCGCGTCCTACAAAGCAGCGTTTGCCGCTGGCAGCGCCATTGCTGACGGGACTGCGGGTTATCGACACATTTTTTCCGCTGGCAAAGGGCGGTGCAGCAGCCATCCCCGGCGGCTTTGGCACTGGCAAGACAATGACGCAGCAGGCGTTGGCCAAATGGTGTGAAGCGCAGATCATCGTCTACATCGGCTGTGGTGAACGCGGCAATGAGATGACCGAAGTGCTGCGCGAATTTCCGCAGTTGATTGACCCACGCAGTGGGCGCTCGTTGATGGAGCGCACAATTCTGATTGCGAATACATCGAATATGCCGGTGGCGGCGCGTGAAGTCTCAATCTATACTGGCATTACGCTTGCGGAGTACTACCGTGACATGGGCTACGATGTCGCAGTCATGGCCGACTCGACGTCGCGGTGGGCCGAAGCGTTGCGTGAGCTCTCGGGACGACTGGAAGAGATGCCGGCAGACGAGGGCTTCCCTGCGTATTTGCCGGACCGCCTCGCATCCTTTTATGAGCGCGCGGGACGCATTAGTACGCTCAATGGCGCAGAAGGGACAGTCTCGGTAATCGGCGCTGTCTCGCCGGCCGGCGGTGACTTCTCCGAGCCAGTGACTCAACATACGACGCGTTTTATCCGTTGTTTCTGGGCATTGGATCGCGAATTGGCTAATGCGCGGCATTATCCCGCAATTTCCTGGCGCGCATCCTACTCGGAGTATTTGCCGGAGACGGCGAAGTGGTGGAATCAGACCGCGATGAACTGGCAGGAAGAGCGCGATGTCCTCATGAATGTGCTGCAGGAGGAGACGAGCTTGCAACGCATCGCAAAACTGATTGGACCGGACGCATTGCCGGAAAATCAGCGCTTCACGCTTTTTGCTGCGGAGATTATCAAAAACGCATTTCTGCAGCAGAATTCCTTCGACGACATCGATATGTATTGTTCGCCGAAGAAGCAGCTGTGGATGATGCAACTGCTGGCAAATTTCATCCGCAGGGGCTACGAATTAATCCATGATGGCGCGACGCTCGCTGAAATCAACGCCATCCAGGATCTCGATAATATGAACCGCATGAAGTCGCAGATCAAAAACAGCGATGAGGCGGCCATGAATGAATTGTCGCGCCGTATCGATGCTCAATTGGATTCGATTGCGCGCAGTCATTCCGAACGGAAGTAAGCGAAGATGAACAAGATTGACAATTCCGGCCTGAGCTATAGAGGCGTAGAAAATATTGACGGACCGCTGGTGTTCGTCAAGGGCATCCACGATGTCGCGTATGACGAGTTGGTCGAAGTGACGGCTCCGGATGGTTCGAAGCGGCTCGGGCAAGTGCTCGATGTCTCTACTGACGCTGCGCTAGTCCAGATTTTTGGCGGCACGAATGACCTCTCGCGTTCTGGCACGTGGAGCCGCTTCCTGGGGCATTCGCTCGAGATACCAGTCTGCACCGAGATGCTTGGGCGTGTCTTTGACGGCCTTGGCCGCGCGAAGGATGGCTTGCCCGAACCGCTGGCGAAGGAGTGGCGCGATGTCAATGGTCAGCCGGTCAATCCCTATTCGCGTGAGTATCCGCGTGATTTCATCCAGACCGGCATCTCGTCAATCGATTTGATGAATACGCTGGTGCGCGGACAGAAATTGCCGATCTTCTCTGGCAATGGTCTGCCGCATAACCGCATTGCTGCGCAAATTGCACGCCAAGCAAAGCTGCTCAATGAGGATGTTCAATTCGCGATTGTC
>CAVGNO010000018.1:8103-18155 GCA_963630475.1 Blautia faecis
TGATTACACCGCGCAGTGCGCTCACGCTGGCCGAGTATCTGGCGTACGACTGCAATATGCATGTATTGGTCATCATCACTGACATGACCAACTATTGCGAAGCATTGCGCGAAATTGCGACTGCGCGTGGCGAAATTCCCAGCCGCAAGGGCTACCCCGGCTATCTCTACAGCGACTTAGCGTCGATGTATGAACGCGCGGGGCGCCTCACGAATGGCGGCGGCTCAATTACGCAGATGCCGATTCTCACGATGCCATCCGATGACATCTCGCATCCGGTGCCGGATTTGACTGGCTATATCACTGAAGGACAGATTGTTCTGGACCGCGAGATGTATCAGCGCGGCATTTATCCGCCGGTCGCCGGCTTGCCGTCGCTTTCGCGTCTGATGAAGGACGGCATTGGCGAGGGGCGCACGCGTAGCGACCACCCGCATCTGGCGTCACAGCTTTTCGCCGCATACTCGAAAGTCAAGAATGTGCGTTCTTTAGCGGCAGTCATCGGCGCTGAAGAGCTCTCGACGATTGATCAGATGTATCTCAAATTCGGCGATGAATTTGAAAGCCGCGTCATTACGCAGGGTGAATTTGAGAACCGCTCAATCGAGCAGACGCTCGAAATCGGCTGGGATACACTCAAGCAGCTGCCGCGCAGCGAGCTGCTCCGCGTGACGCAGGAAGAAATCAGCAAGTATCTCGTGTAGCTGTAGTAAGATAATGCCATGGCTCGCTTAAATGTAGCACCAACTAAAAGCGTATTCCTGAATCTCAAGCGCGATCTCGAGATGGCGTCCGAGGGACATACGCTCCTGGAACAGAAGCGCGAGATCCTTGTGATGGAGCTCATGCATCTGCTCAACAGCGTCCAGGAAGTGCAACGCGAAATCGCGTCCCGGCGTGATGCCGCTTATGCGACACTGCGGCGCGCGATTGCCAATAATGGCTATATCCATCTGCATAATATCGCGACCGGCATCCATTACGACCATAAAATCGATGTCAGTACGCATTTGACCGCGGGATTCCGCACGCCGCAGCTGGTCACGCATGTCGAGCAATTCCATTCGCAATATGGCTTCATTGGCACTGACGCATTAGTCGATCAGACGATGCAGGAGTTCCTCAAGCTGTTGGAGACCATCACGAAATTAGCGGAGCTGGAGACGACAGTGATGGTGCTAGCGCGGGAGCTGAAGAAGACGCTGGAACATATCTTCATCCCCGATTATAAAGCGACTTTACATTATATTTCGGAGAGTCTGGAATCGAAGGAACTTGATTCATTCTTTACGAACAAGATGATTAAGAAGCGCTTGGAAGCAGAGCAGAATAGTGATTCTTCTGAAGCTGCTCCGGACGCAGACAACTAGGAGGGAAGACGCATGCCGAATAAGCAGGACAGGCCGTGTGATAAAGATCGCCCATTACAATTGATTTTGCTGGTTGTCGATGGCTCAATAGCGTCTGAAGCCGCAGCGCACTACGCGGTGTGGCTTGCGGCGCAGACCGGCGCGCGTATTCTCGCCGTCTATGACATCGATACCGCGATGATGGACTACCTCCTCCAAATGCACATCCTAGTCAGTGCAGAGCGCGAGGATTTTGAAGCCGCGCTGGATGCGAAGGGGCAGAGCTATCTGGATTTCACGCGCCGCATTGCGGAAAAAGCTGATGTCGAGATGGACACGCTGATTATCCGCGGCCGTTTCCACGAAGAATTTGCGCGACTCGCGGATGAAAATGACGCAGACATGATTGTGATCGGCTGCTGGCGCTATAATGCGCGTGGAAAAGATTCTTCAGCAGCCGAACGCGAATTGCTCTTGAATACCAGCCGCGTCCCCGTTACGATTGTCCGTTCGTGGTAACGTCGATATATTTTGCTTTCGGATGGCGTTGCTCGACAATGATGATGATTGCATAAAGCAGTAGCAATGCCGGGATAATGAGGAATGCGTGCGCCATGCCATAGCGGTCGCCAAGCCAGCCCAGCAGCCACGTGAAGAAGCCGCATCCCGGGATCCCGAGTGCGGAAAAATAGATATACAGCAGTGTCGGATCCAAGTCCGGGAGGTTATTGACGCCATGGACTTGCAGACTCGGCCAATATGGCGCGACGCCGATGCCGCCGAGGAAGAGCAGCCCGAAGACAACGCACATCAGCACAGTGCGGTTGTGAATTATTTCCGGCGAGAGTAGCGCTAATGCGAGTGCAATCGGAATTGTCCCCAGCGATGCGCAGATGAGAAATAACGGAATGCGGCGCGGCGTCGAGAAGTATCCGAATAGCGAGCGCCCAATGAACATCCCGACTGCAATTGCGCCGGTGCCCAGGCTTGCTACCCACGGTCCTGCATAGAAATTGAGCTCCAGATAAGGCGCAGACCAGAATGTGAGGCCGAATTCCGAACCCGCGCCCACAAACATCGCGAGACAATAGCCCCAGAAGCGCGCGGATTTGAAGATCTTGAAGCTTTTTTGCGCAAAGACTTTGATATCGACCGCATCGCCGGATTCCGGATAGGGATTGGCCGGATTGTCACGCCACAAAAAGCCGATTGCACTCAAGCAGCTGAATGCGCCGATGACAAACAGGATGATACGCCAGGAGACTTTGAATGCAAGCAGTCCGCCAACCAGAAATACCGCGACGGCAATGCCGACTGACCAGAAGGAATGCGCAATCGGCACATAACGGTCCGCGTCCTTTTGATGCAAATCCTGCACAAATGGAGTCGCAATACCCTCCAAAAATCCTTCGCCGACGCCTGCTACAATCAAAAATGGCAGGAGCATCCAGTATTCTTGCGCAAATGCACAGCAGAGAATGCCCAGACCCATGCCGAGCACGCCATAGCCCATCGTGATGCGCTTGCCCCATCGTCCCGCAATCCAACCGCAGATCATCAGCATGATCAGCATCGCGATACTGCGTAGCATGTGGAGGAATCCAGCTGCACCCATGCCGCCGGACTGCAACGGGAAATTCAAATCGCTGCCCATTGCAACAATCGACAGCGGTATCGCGAGCGAACAAGTCGCGTACGCAGTGAAACACGCGTATGACGCATAGTCATAACGCCCTAATTGTAAAGTCCTGCTCATTGAAATAAATATGCTGCTAACGGTGCCCAAAGATTGCAGTGCCAATTCGGACAATTGTCGCGCCTTCCGCGATTGCTGCTTCGAAATCGCCGGACATTCCCATTGATAATTCAGGCATTGTGATGCCGTGGCGCGCGCAGATAGCGTCGCGTAATTCGCGCAATCCGCCGAAGACGCGGTGTAGCTCATCCGCCGGTGCTTCAAATGGCGCCATCGTCATGAGCCCCTCGATCTTAATGTGCGACATGCTCTTTGCGCGTGCGGCCAAGTCGTCGGCTTGCTCGGGTGTCAAGCCAAATTTGCTCTCCTCGCCAGAGATATTGACTTCGAGGAGGATATGCGGGCATGCGTTTTCCTCTTCCGCGATGCGGTCGATGCGCTCCAGCAGCTCAAAGCTATCGACGGAATGAATCCATGCCGCGAATTTGACGGCATTGCGCACTTTGTTGGCTTGCAAGTGGCCGATGAGATGCCACTCGAGTGCCGCCGGCAATACCGGTGCTTTCTCCTCGAGCTCCTGCACGCGATTCTCACCAAAGCATTGCTGCGCGCCTGCGCTGTATGCTTCCGCGATGTCAGCGGCAGGGAATGTCTTTGACACCGCTAATAACCGCACATCTTCGGGCGAACGCCCCGCTTTGCGTGCCGCATCAGCTATGCGCTGACGCACCGTAGCTAAATTTTCTGCAATAGTAGACATGATTTGCGAAGTCCTGTAATGCATTAAAGAGTTATCTTATACGACAGACCGTAGGAGATGGATAACTCAAAAAATAGGCAAATGCGGATAAGATAATAGTTGCTAAACTGATTGCATTATAACAGATGGAAAATCGCTTCAAACATCTGAATCGCGATCCGAATGAAGCTGTTTTGGCGCGAAAATACTCGCGGCCGACTGCATTCGAATGGGATCGCGAAAATACTGTCGCTGATTTCTTCGGCGAGACGGGCGAGGAAGCAGTCGCGATGCTCCATCCGCAACTGAAAGACATCAAGCCGCTGGTAGATAAAGTGCTTAAAGCGTGCTCACGCCCGGAAATTGCAATCATCAACCGATTGCAGCGCGACTGGGCAGTGCTAGTCGGCGCAACGCTTGCGCCGCTGACACGGCCTATCAAGCTAAATGGGAACTGTTTAGAAGTAAGTGTGTCCAATTCGACCGTGCTTTATGCGTTATGCACTCCGATGTTGCGTGCGCAGTTATGCCGAACGCTCGCAAGCGTGACGGAGAATGCGGTGAAGGACGTCAAATTTACAATTGCCGGTAAGTAGGAACTCAAGAGTATGGCTTTTTCGCGATATTTGCTTTTATTTGCATGCGTGTTATTAGTCGGCAATGCATTGCCGGCACAGGATGCTTTGCCGCAAAATGCTGCTGTGCAGACTGATGAAGTCCAGCATCGCATTGAACGGCCGTCAATTGAGTCGCTGCTGGAAGAGCTTGAGGACGAAGAGCCGCCGGTGATTCGCGCGACGATGCGCGAGCGCATTATTGCGCGTGCGGTGACTGTCGGCTTGGCCAAGTGGCACTACATCCATCCGCGTTTCACGCCAGATGTCAATGAGCGGTGGTATCGCGCGTATTTCGCGGCATTGGATCCAAGCAAGATCTATTTTTTACAATCGGATTTAGATGAATTCAGCAAATTTTCGGATCGGCTGTGTAAGGATCAGAATGGCGGTTCGGTAGACGTCTTCTTCCCCTATATCGTTTATCAGCGCTTGCTGGAGCGCATGTTGGAAAATATCAAGTTCTCGATTGCGGAATTGGATCGCACGCAGGATTTTACCATCAAAGAGACGATGCCCATCTACCGCACGACGGAGGATATTCCGTGGTGCAAGAGCCGTGAGGAATTGCAAGAGCGCTGGCGCCTCAGGATGAAGAATGTCCTGCTCGTCGATTTATTGAAGAATGAAGAGAAAGCGCAGAAGAAGATAGATGCATCTGCGAAAGAAAAGCCGGCGAATGCAGTCGAATTCAAGCGCGAGGATGTGCGCACGCGCACTAAACGCCAGCTGATTTCTGGCTACAAAATGCGCCGCGATGTGGGAATCAACCAGATTCTCGAGACATATTTGACGGCGTGTTGCTCGCTCTTTGATCCGCACAGTAGCTATATGGCGCCAATGAGGCAGGAAGAATTCAATATGCGCATGAGCTTGTCATTGCAGGGTATTGGCGCGACGCACTCAATTCGCGATTCGTATGTCACAATCATCGAGCTGATGCCGGGTTCGCCGGCAAAACGCAGCGGGCGCTTGCATCCCGGCGACCGCATTGTCGCGGTCGCGCAAAGTGCGCATGAGGAGCCGGTCGATGTCATCGATATGTCATTAGACAAAGTCGTGCAGAAGATTCGCGGTCCGAAGGGCAGTGAAGTGTATTTGACAATCATGCCAGTCGGATCTGAATCCGAGCAAGTCGTACGCATCGTGCGCGATGAAATCAAGATGAAGGATGCGGAAGCGCAAAGCACGATGCTGGAAGTGCCGTTGCCCTATGGCAAAAAAGCCAATATCCTCCAGATCTACTTGCCGAGCTTCTATCAGGATTTCTCGCAGCGCGCCAATGGCAATAAGTATAAGAGCGCGACTCTGGATGTGCAGCGGCTCATGAAGGAAGCACGCGCTGCCGGCCAAGTCGATGGCGTCATCCTCGACCTGCGCGGCAATGGCGGCGGATCGCTCGATGAAGCAATTTCGCTGACCGGACTCTTCGTCGAGCCTGGCGCAGTCGTCCAAGTGCGCGATAATGCCGATAAAGTGCAGACGCTGCGCAATCAGCGCGGTGTCAATCCGTATAATGGTCCGCTCGTCGTGATGGTCGATCGCTATAGCGCATCCGCGTCCGAGATTGTCGCTGCGGCATTGCAGGATCGCCAGCGCGCAATTATCGTCGGTGACGCGACAACACACGGCAAGGGCACTGTGCAGAATGTCATGTCGCTCGATGAAGAACAGACCGTCAAGCAATCGCGCGGATTCGTCGGCAAAGAATCCGCCGGCACTCTGAAGATGACGATTGCCAAATTCTATCGCATCAATGGATCGACGACGCAGGAGAAGGGCGTCGTGCCCGACATCGTCTTCCCGTCATTTGCGGAGTATATGGATACGAGCGAGAGCACGTATCCCAATGTGCTGCCATGGGATAAAATCACCAGCGCGAACTACAAGTACTTCAAAAACGGCCGTGTGCTCAAATACTTGCCGGCAATGCGCGAATGCGCACAGAAGTATATGGCGGAAAATGCCGATTTTGTCGCGTATCGCAATGCAGTCGAAGAATTCCGGAAGCAGCGCGAAATCAATCAAATTCCGCTGGATCTCGAAGGACGCCGCCAATACCGCAATGCCGAAAATGAGCTGCTGAAGAAGTCTCAACACTATCAGCCGGTCCGCAAATCGGATGTCGATGAAGAAGACCGCTATCATGACGAAGATGAGCCGGAGTGGCTTGAGGATGCGTCAAAACACGAAGATGTCATTCTCGATGCGACACTCGCGTTGATGAGCCAATTCTTCATTGAGTAACGCATTGAAAAGGAATGCCGCGGTGTTTTTGGCATTCCTAGATGCACAGAGAGTAGGCAGACTAGCGAAAAAGTAATAAATTATGCACATGTTACTTTTTCGTTGCATCTCTGTTATTTTTGGCGTGATGCCGTTGTTGCTGGTATTATTGGCGACATGTGGCGTGCGGCGTCATCCAGCTTGGCCGTCTGTTTTGACGCGCTCACGCTTGCTGGGCGTGCTGATTGGCGTGCCGGTGCTATGCTGGTGTGCGTATGAAGGCGCGCTGATGCTTCCTGCCGCGTATAAGCCGGCAGTGTGGGCGTTAGTGCCCATTATCGCGGCATTATGCACTTGGCTGATGGATTTTGTCCCCGCGCGTGCATTTGGCGGATTAGTCGCGCTACTCGCTAATTTTCTCATTCAGCATGCATTTGCTTATAATTGCATGCTGCGCAGTGTATTTTGTGTTACGGTGCTACTGGCAGGCATTGCCGGTACAATCTGCATAGCCTGGCCGTGGATGCTCCGTAACGCGTTGAATTGGATGGCTGGGCATCAACGTCAAGATCGGCTGTTTATCGTTATCGGTGTTATTTTTGCGGTCGTTCTGATTTTACTCCCGTTATGTGGCGGTTGAGCGCATTTAGCGCTTGACCGCTTTTTTCTTCCCTTAACCGATGAAAAAATTACTGTTTAGATTGCGTTATCTGGCATTGGCCATACTACTGGTATCTCTTGCGGCAGGATGTAGCCGGAAGCCGGAGACGACGCCCGAAGTACTGCAAATCAAGAGCGGCGATGCACAATTTGGCGAAAAGGGCGCGCTGTCCAGCCAAATGGTCGAAATCGAAGTCCTTGGGCCTGACCGCCGTAGGGCCGGTGGCCGCCGCGAAGTGCCGGAAATCCGTGTCCGCATCACGCCGGATGACGATACCGAAGGCAAGGAAGCAATTGAGGGCGTCACTGACATCACTGGCGTCGTGCGCACCAATGTCCCGATGGGCAATGTCTTCGGCGACCGCTATTTCACGGTCACATGCCCGGATTTCCCCGACCGCGTCAAGCCGATTCAATTCCGCGTCATCGCCGGCGTAAGTGTCACTGGCGCAATGCAAGAGACGATAGCCGGCAATGAATTGCCCGAGCCGATTGCAGTGAAAGTCGATGGGCCGAATGGCTTGGAAGCCGGCGTGCCGGTCTATTTCAGCATTACATCCGGCTCCTCAAAAGCGTCACTCACCAATGTCGAAGCGCTCACGGACAGCAATGGCATTGCGCGCACACAGCTCATCACCGACAGCTCATACACTGGCACTTATATCGTCAATGCCGAAGTCGGCTTGAAGGATAAAGCCGGATGCTATCTCACGCGCGGTGTCCATATCGGTGAATTGGCGATGAACCGCTGCAATCTTGCGATTGCACTGCTCGGCGGCCTCGCGTTCTTCATCTTCGGCATGACGATGATGAGCGACGGCTTGCAGCTGCTTGCGGGCGCACGGCTTAAAAATACGCTCCAGATGTTCACTGGTCACCGCATCAACGCGATTCTTGCGGGCTTGGGCATCACCGCGCTGATTCAGTCCTCCAGTGCGACATCCGTCATGGTCGTCGGCTTCGTCAATGCCGGATTGCTCAATCTGCAGCAGGGCCTTGGCGTTGTGATGGGTGCTGCAATCGGTACGACTGTCACGAGCCAGATGGTCTCCTTCAATCTGGACGTCCTCGCATTGCCTGCAGTCATCATCGGCGTCATTATGCTCGTGATGGCAAAGAAGAGTACGACACGCGGCGCGGCCGAGACGCTCTTTGGCTTCGGTATCCTCTTCTTCGGTATGATGATGATGAGCGCAGAAGCGCGTTCGATCGCTGAATTCCCATCCTTCCGCAAATTCTTCCTGCTCTTCGATTGCACTCCGCATGAAGTCGGGGGCTGGCCGCCGTTGCTCCCTGTGCTCGGCGCTATCGGCATCGGTATCCTCATGACTGTCATCGTGCAGTCCTCCTCCGTGACGGTGTCCATGACAATTGCTTTGGCCGCCAGTGGATTGATTAACTTCTGGACCGCATTCCCGCTAGTGCTCGGCGATAACATCGGTACGACAATCACCGGTATTCTCGCCGCGCTCAACACCAACCGCACTGCGCGTCAGACTGCAATCGCGTCGATGCTCTTCAAGATTTTCGGCGTATTGGCGATGCTTTGCACATACTACATCTACTGGGATGGCGTGCCATGCTTCCTCAAGCTGGTCGATGTTCTCACGCCGGGCGATGTCTTTGCCGCAGTTCCGCAAGCGATCGGCCGTCATATTGCGAATGCCCACACGCTCTTCAGTATCTTCGCAGTGCTGGTCGTGATGCCATTTATCAATGGCGTCGCATGGCTGGCGATCAAGATGCTACCTGGTAGCGGCGATGACGATAAGAACAACCAGTCGCTTTGCATCCTTGAACCGCACTTGCTCAATTCGCCCTCCGCGGCAATCGACCAAGTGCTCACTGCGCTGCTCTCCATGACGCGCGAAGCAATGGCGCTGACCAGCGGGGCGATCAACTCATTCGTTGCGCGCACGCACGCTAATGATGAAAAACTCAATCATCAGGAAGCGCAAATCGACCGCGCACAGCACGACATTATGGACTACCTCGTCAAGCTGACGCGGCGGAATCTTGCTGAAAATCAGTCCGCTATCATCCCCGCATTCATGCATTGCGTAAATGACGTCGAGCGTATTGGCGACCGCGCAATCAATATCCTGCAGCTCGTCTCAAGCGAAGAAGCGTCTACGCAGAAATTCTCCGAGACCGCATTGAATGAGACGCGCACAATTGGCGAACGCATCGCCGATACCGGCGCAATGCTCATCGACGGTATGTCTCGGAATGACCAGAAGCTCATCGATAAAGTCATCAAATGCTGCGGTGAAATCAAGATGATGACTGCGCGTTTCGAAGGCAATCACGAAGCTCGTCTGCATTCACGCGATTGTAATGTCGAAAATGGCGTGATCTATGTCGAATTGCTCGCAAACCTCGAGCGTATCGCTGCGCACCTCTCGAATCTGGCTGAACGCGCGCGCTCTATGCTCACTCACCGCATGCAATTCAAGAACTAAAGTACGTTTTCTCCCCCCCACACACACAATGCCAGCGCGTGCGCTCTTACGTATGTGCAGGCATCACCCCAGAAAACTATAAGGAGGAATCTCATGGAGCTGAAAGGAAGCAAGACGGCTGCGAATCTGGCATTCGCATTTGCCGGTGAATCCCAAGCACGCAATAAGTATAACTACTTCGCCAGTGTCGCGCGCAAAGAGGGATACGAACAAATCGCCGCAATCTTCGAAGCGACTGCCAACAACGAGAAAGAACACGCAAAGATGTGGTTCAAAGCGCTCGGCGGCATCGGTACGACTCTCGAA
>CAVGNO010000018.1:18165-19014 GCA_963630475.1 Blautia faecis
CCGCAGCCGAAGGCGAACACGAAGAATGGACGAAGATGTACAAGGAATTCGCCGAAGAAGCACGCAAGGAAGGCTTCGACGAAATCGCACGCCTCTTCGATGGCGTCGCTAATATCGAAAAACGCCACGAGGAACGTTATAAGAAACTCGCGCAGAACATCGAATCCGGCGAAGTCTGGGTGCGTGTCGGCGAAAATCGCTGGGAATGCCGCAATTGCGGGCATATCTATATCGGCGAACGCGCGCCCGAACGCTGCCCCGTCTGCAACCACCCGCGCGCATACTTCGAACTGGAAGGTACGAATTATTAAGGTAGAAATAAAAACACCCGAAGCTTGCGCTTCGGGCACATAACAAGGAAACGCCCCCACACAAAAAAAATGGCCGGGCATGCATAATGCCGGGTGCGGTTATGTGATGTGGGGTGCACGGCAGGTGCTGTCTTTTCGCGTAAGCCACTTGTCCTGTGCCCGAAGCGCAAGCTTCGGGAAATGCCATCCCCCCCCACACGAAAATGGCCGGGCATGCATCCGGGCATGCATAATGCCGGGTGCGGTTATGTGGTGTGTGGTGCACGGCAGGTGCTGTCTTTTTGCGTAAGCCACTTGTCCTGTGCCCGAAGCGCCAGCTTCGGGAAGTGCCCCACACAAAAATGGCCGGCGCACGAAAATGGCCGGCCATAAATCACGCATGACGATGATGATGGATTACGGATGGCGGTAGCCGCACTTCGGGCAGACGCCGTTTTCATCCAGCGCAATGCCGCAAAGTGGGCAGCGAGCAGTCGTGCCTTCCGGCGTATACTCCTGTGTCGCCGCGTTGTCACCGCTGGTGAACGTAAGACGCGTA
>CAVGNO010000019.1:0-1830 GCA_963630475.1 Blautia faecis
TATTAACGCAGTGGTCGAAGGCCGCAGCGGCCAAGCCAACGACATGAAATTTTTGCGGCATAACGTCGGCGTCAACAACCTCTATGTCGATGGTCATTGCGATTGGCGGCCATATCTGTCAATCGCAGAGAATGGCAATAATGCGACACTCGCTATTCCGTATTGGCGGCAAGATAACTAGCGAAAAATTCTAATAAAACGCCCAGCTCTTCGCATTGCGAGGGACTGGGCGTTTTTTGTGTCTAGATGGTGTGAGTAAATAATCCGTCGCGCAATTTCGGCTCGAACCATGTGGATTTTGGCGGCATGATGCCATGCTCATCTGCGACGCGCATCAGCTGTTCAAGCGATGTCGGATACATCGAGAATGCTGCTTGGCATTCGCCGCTATCGACGCGTTTTTCCAGCTCCGCAGTGCCGCGGATGCCACCGACAAAATCGATAATCTTCGAAGTGCGCGGATCATCGATGCCCAGCAGCGGCTTAAGCACTTGCTCTTGTAGCAGGCTGACATCCAGGTCGGCAATCGGGTCTTCCGGATGCCGCGTCGTAAATGTCAGACCATACCACTTGCCGCCCAGATAGATTGACACATCGCCCGCTTTTTCTGGCACCGCTGGCGCAGTCTCATGCAATTGACCAATTTGCGCCAATTGCTGCAGGAAATCGGCTTGGCTCATGTCGTTAAGCGACATGACGACGCGGTTGTATGCCAGAATCCGCAATTGACTCTGCGGGAAAATTACCGCGAGGAATCGGTCGCTCTCGCCCGCGCCATTGAATTTATCGTATACGCGTGCGGCAGATGCTGCGCGATGATGGCCATCCGCAATATATAAAATCGGAATTGCATCAAATGCTGCCGCGACTGCGCTATTCCGCGACGCCGGAATGCGCCAGCCAGTGTGGCGAATACCGTCCGATGCCGTGAAATCAAACAACGGCACTTCAGACGCCATCGTCGCATTCATTATCCCGATAAGCTGCGCATTATCGCGGTATGCGAGAAATACCGGACCGGTCTGCGCACCAGTCGTCGAAATGTGCCGCGTGCGGTCGTCTTCTTTGACTTGACGCGTTAGCTCATGACGCCGTACAATGCCGGCTTTGTAGTCGGTAGCCGATGCGCAAGCGACAATCCCACTTTGGCGCCGGCCATCCATTACTATCGAATAGACATAATACGACGGCATACTGTCTTTGCACAACGCTTTGCTTTCGACGAGCTTTTGCCAATTCTCCTTCGCACGATGATATACCGCGTCGTCATATCCCGAAACCGTGTCGTCAAATTCTAGATCCGAGCATGTGACGCGCAGAAATGAAAGCGGATTGCCCTCCGCCATCGCACGCGCTTCCTGGCGATTCATCACATCATACGGCAAAGACGAAATTTTGCCCGCGTCCTGCGCGGAAGGAAGCCAGGCTTGAAATGGAAAAACTTTGGACATAAGTGGTGCAAATGAATAGTGGATAGTAGTAATGGTATTTGGTTGCCGCCATAACATAATCCTGAATCTGTGGTGCAGATTCCTTCGAACTATGACAAGCAGTGTGATTACATGCTTTGGGTTGCAATTCTAGCAGTATTGACAAAGTTGTCGAATTTAACACCACGAATCGTTGCGGGGGTATCGCCGGCATAAATGACTGTCGGCGATACGCAAGTCACCGGGAATTCCATAAATTTTCGCAAATCATCGGCGAATGAAGGAACGAGAGTCTTGCCAGCCTTGATTTCAATGGGAATGAGCTTGCGATTCTGGTCGATAAGGAGATCGACTTCATTGCGTCCCTGGATGCGGAAGTAATAGATGCTTGGAATTTGCT
>CAVGNO010000019.1:1902-4302 GCA_963630475.1 Blautia faecis
GCATGAAACCATTGAGGATGTATTCATCACGCGATAAGGAAATGCCGGCATCAGATAACTCGGCAAGCGAAAGCGGCAGAAGCTTCAAAATGCCTGTCCTGCCCGCCAATGATTGCGATATTTCCTCGTGCAAGCGTGGCTGATGACTACCAGTGAGAATGAAGTGTCCGCGCTCTTGACACGCATCGGCTAAAACTTGAATTGTGCTTAATAATTCCGGTACACGCTGTACTTCGTCGATGATGAGCGGCCCATTGTAAAGATCAAAAAATCCTTTGGGGTCATTAAACGCTAACTCACGCGTGTTCTTATCCTCTAAATTGACGTACGTGTGGCTACGAAATACCTCTTTGCATAATGTCGTCTTGCCAGATTGCCGCGGTCCAAGGATGGTGACTACCGGAAAACAATTGGCCATTCGTTGTAAATATGGTGTAATATGGCGTTGAATCATAACTTACCTCCGTTGTTGCGCAATAATATATATGCTCTTCCTGTGCAAATCGCAAGTGTAATTTTAATTTTGCGCAAAAATATATAAAGCGGGGGAAACAACGACGTAATCGATACGCCGTGCCCGCGGTCCGACGTCACGTGTTTACGTGGATTTTGCAGTCGGACCGGGGCTCTTTTCGTATGTTAATAGCTGCTGCGCAGATCGCGGACAGACAGTTGTGCGCGCAATGCATCGCAATCCATTGTCGGTGCATCTTTACCAGGCGTGTAATGGATTATCGTGCGTCCAGGCAATAGCGTCATGCCATTTTGCGAGAAACGCCCATGCGGGTCATTGGCGACAGATAGCCAGCAGAAGAAGGATGGCGCGGTTGCTTTGACGGTGATTGCGAAGCCATTGCCATCGCGGTTTGGCTCAATGGTGTCGATACAGACATCACTGCATGGCAATTCGCATTGTTTCCAATGCGCCAGCATCAGTGTGTCGATATGGTGATATTGCTTGCCAGAGCTATCCTTGGCGTTGGTCTCGATGATGGCGAAGCACTCATTTGTGGCAAAACCGCTGCGTGCGTCGTCATCATGATAGAGGTCAGGCATCTCCAGCGACACTACGCCAGCGTCTTTGAGTTCCTTGGTGAATTGCCAGCATTTGCCGATAATCTTGCCATTGTCGATGCGATGCAAAGTCACTTTGACTTGTGCCGACAATGCACCAGGCACATCGGAGACCAGCTTCATCACTAGCGGTGCGTTGTCATTTTCATGATATGCGACAGTCGTTACTGGCGCGAAGAATTTGCGTGCGGCATAATGGAGGATTTTCCAGCGGCCGCCGTATTCCAAGCTCGCCCAGCTTGCAACGGGCCAATTGTCATTGAGCTGCCAGTAGATCACGCCCATGCAATGCGGGCGCAGTGTGCGCCAATATTGCGCGCCGGTTTGAATTGCGACTGCCTGCTGGACTTGCGACAGATATAGCATCGACGCAAAATCCTTCGGCATCCGGAAATAATTGCCGAACATTCCGATGATAATCGAGTTGCCGGAGTTGTTCTTTTGGTGGCGATCCATCACGGGGCTGAAGATATTGAAATCACGCTCTTCTGCGTAAGTCTTGACAGTCTCGAAGGACGAGAAGGACTGGAAGCCGAATTCTGAACAGAAGCGCGGTTGAACCGTGTAATAGCGGTCAAAGCGCGCGCCGCCATGCCAGACTTCCCAGAAATGCATGTCGCCAGAATTATCGGCGTGCCAGCAATCCGCAAAATCACTCGGACCTGCACATGGCGAGGAAGGCCAGAAAACTCGCGATTTGTCACATTTACGCACTGCACGCGCGATCGTTTGGTTGAGGCGGTCGTATTCAACTAAATTGCGTTCGCGTGCCGCCGCGTTGTCATGAGCATGCCAGGAGATTGCGCCGACGCATTCGTTGTCGCCACACCATAGCGCAATGGAAGGATGATTGCGCAGCCGCAGGACTTGATGCTCGACTTCCAACAGGACATTCTCGAGAAATTCCTCAGTTGCCGGATAGCTTGCGCAAGCAAACATCATGTCATGCCAGATCATCAGTCCGAGCTGATCGCATTTTTCATAGAAACGCTCGCATTCATAACGCCCTCCGCCCCATAAGCGCACCATGTTCATATTTGCCGCTGCGGCAGATTCGAGGATGTCGTCAATGCGCTCTGGCGTACAATGCGTCACACGCGCATCACATGGAATCCAGTCCGCGCCCTTGGCAAAGACATCGATGCCATTGACGCGGAAGATCATCGGCAGGCGATCCTTATCCTTCTTGTTGATTACTTCAATTTTGCGCAGACCAATCTGCTGCGCGATGGATTGCGCACCGACTGTCACTGAAAGCGGATAGAGCGGTTGATCGCCATAGCCATTTGGCCACCACAAACGCGGATTCTCGACGCAGAAGCGCGC
>CAVGNO010000019.1:4312-7071 GCA_963630475.1 Blautia faecis
GCTGGCCATTGAATTCAAAGCACACTGGCACGGTCTTTCCGCTTTTTGCGTCAGGCAATACTGTCAATTGCGCAATTGCAGTCACAACGCAATTGTCTTTGCGATGCGTTTGCTCATTCCAGAGATATTCCAAGCGGACATCACTTACGGCTTCAAGATAGACTTCGCCATAAATTCCGGATGTCGGAAGCGACACGCCCCAATCCCATCCCGCGCTGCATTGCGTCTTGCGGATTAAGTTGAGATACGGCATCATCGTGTGATCCCAGAAGCCCTCGGGGATCTTGTCCAGTGATTTTGCGACGGTATTTGCGGCATCGTATGGCGACTCAATCAAAAGCTCGATCGTATTGTCGCAACCGGCATGCAGATATTGTTTTACTTCAAAACGCCAGCGTCGGAATTCGTTGTTTGTGCGTCCAACAAGCTTGCCATTGATGCGCACTTGCGCAAATGTATCGACCGAATCCAAATTCAGAAAAATGCTTTGCGCAGTGAGCATCTCCTTTGGCAGCGTAAATTTGCGTTGAAAAAGCCATGGCTGATGCGACACCCACTGGACAGCATCCTCATTCTCGCGCCAATAGGGATCCGGAATGATGCCCGTTGCTTGCAGCGCGCTATAGTTGTCGCCGGGGATTGCAATATCACACGAAACGTTATTTTCTGCGCCAGGGCAGCTCTGCAGATGCCATTGACCCGCCAGCGATAATTTTGTCATTGTAACTGAAGACATAAACTTGAAAATCAAGAGAAAGAGAATTTGTTGTAAAGGTTCTAAATGTAATTTGAATCCATGGCGTCGCAAACATGCATGGACTTCATGGATTCGGGGATGCTTTCACACAAAAACTCCTGAATTTGCGCGTAATTACCGTAAATTCAGGAGCAGGATGCTTACGATGTGATTATTTTACGATTTCGTAGACCATGCACGGCGTTGCGCTGGCGAATACTTCGGGCGTAAAGCTCAATTTGCCGTCTGCAAAAGAGCAGGGCACTTCGCGGATGCGTTTGCCGCCCAGATCAACTGCATAAATCGTCGGTTTTGCCGAATCAGCCGGCAAAGTAATCGTCACTTCGGCTTTGGCATTGCGTGCTAAATGCGGCATGCCGCCCAATTTGAGCACTTTCGACATATCGCTGTTGCCAAAGACCATGCCGTTGTTGAGGACATTGGAGATATGCAGGAAGAGCAGTCGATGCGACGCGCTAATTGGCTGATTATCGACGGATGCCAAGCCGAAGAGCGCGTGCGTCATCGTATTTTTCACCGCAAGCACACTAGTAGCCTCACTTTCGCCTTCTGGAAGGACAATCAATGCGCTGCGTGCTGTATCGACTTTGAATACTTCGCGCTGGCTGTTGATTTCCAATTCGCCAGTCGTGCTGCGGATGAAATGCTTCTCCGGCTCAAAGACGCCTTTGCCAACTTGCGCATGCGCGCGCACTGCGTCATTGAAACGGTCGTTGTCAAATGTCGTTACATCGGCAATACAGCCTTTGGGATTGCCGACTTGCGCGCCAATCTGCGCAAATACGCCGGCATTGAGATAGCCGCCGGGATAGATGTCGTGAATGCTCGTGTAGTTTTCCGGGACATGGATTGGCAACTTCAGCGTTGAAGTCGCGACATCGCCGCGCAGGAAAAAGAGCACTGCGATCTTTTCGCTTAAGAAGATAATCGGGTCGGATCCGATTTCAAAGATGTCGGTTTCATGATCTTGCGTAATCGCTCTGTCGTTGGCCAGGAAGCAGAATTGCCAAATCGCACCCCAGTCCTGCAATGCTGCGTATGCGCCGACCAATGGCGATCCTTCGAAACGGTGCGAGCTCGGGAAGCAGTAGTTCATCTCACTTGCGCCGTAAGGCCGTCCGAAGATGCGCGCTGCGCTGTTGCCATTGAGCGCCATGCCGCCGAATTGCCTGATTGAGCACGATGAGTCGTAAGTAAATGTTCCGTCGGATGCTGGATGCGGATGCGCCCAATACATGTGCTTGTCCACAAAGTCGTAACGCACATTCATCTGCGCTTGATGAATGGACTGCCAGTGATTCTGGTCAGTGAGCATTGCTTTGACGCCGAGCTCGTTCTTGAGGAAGTTCGCCATGCGGTCATAGCACTTGTTGTAGTAATCGATGAGGAATTCATTGAATGCTTTAATCTTCGTTGCGCCGGTCAGTCCGGGATGCTCTGCTTCAAAGCGTTTCTCGATAATGTCTCTTACTTCGGCATCGTAGTTGATGACTTCGAAGATCGCGTCTTCGTTAATCAAGCTGATATGGCTTAATGCGGGATCCTGCGCCCAGCTCATGCCCGTATAGGGATTGACATGCGTGAGTAGATTGCGCGCAAATGCCTTCCAGTTCTCAAAACCGTCATCCGTGAGCAATAATATCGCTTTTGTCTCGCCACCGCTTTTGCCAGTGAATGGGACGAATTTGCGATTCTTGAAGCTGGGAAATTCATCATCTGCGGGATTGCGGCTGCAGAAGAGGTCGATCATGACATAGATGCCGCGCTCTTTCAAGCAGTAGAAGAGGTATTCGAGCTTGTCAAGCGCATCAGCTTTAAGTTCCGTGCTCGGACGAGTGGCCGGCCAGTCAAACATGATGTCATAATGATGGAATCGCACTGTGTTATAGCCGTTGGCAACCATGCGATCCGCCAGCTTCTCGGCATCTTCCTTGCTCGGGAAATTGCCTGCATAACAGTAGTTCGTGCCATAGAAACGCACCGGCTTGTCCGGACGCAACTC
>CAVGNO010000019.1:7081-13072 GCA_963630475.1 Blautia faecis
AAACCGAGCTTACTGAAATCCAAAATGCTCCCGCGTTCGACATCGCGCGGATAGTCGATTTGCCGCCATTGCTCACCAGCGGTAATCTTAATCGGCTGACTCGGCGTGCGGTTGATTGGCGAATCCGACAGCGAGGCCGCGACAATCATCCACACCGCACCAGTGTCAGTCGTAAACGTCAGCTCGGACAGCTCTTTGTCTGCAAGCGAAATTGAAAATGCGTATAATCCGACATTCGTGCAGTTGTTATTACCCGTCCATGCCAGTTCGCCATCGCTGATGCGCGCGAGCGCCCACCAGTCATCGACTTGCTTGCCATTGACGATATTGATTGTTTCCTGCGTGCCATCCGCATATCGCACAATTATATCGCCGACCGGTTTGCTGCCCATGACGTATGCCGCGTCATGCAGGATATTCAGATAACGCCCGCGCATCCCCGCGACACTGCAACTCGCGCTGGTCGGAAAACTCATCGACGGATTTTTGCTCAATACAATGCATGATTTGCCATCATTGCTCGCAGGATCGATAATCTCAAACTTCTCTCCACAGAAGGACTGCACGCCAGTCGGGATATACCGCATATCATTGTTGCCGCCCTGGTCGGTCCATCCACCAATGCCGTCATTCGCGACATCATCCTTGAAACCCATGTTGCAGACAGTGCGTAAATCGACAAACTGCGCAGTTGTATCACTAATCTCGATATCAATCGACTTGCTTGCATGAGTAATCGGACCATGCGAAGGCGTGAAACGGCTGAAGAATGTGAAGACTCCCCAGCCATCACAACGCTCATCCTTAATCTCAATTTCGCCGCCATTGGACAATGTCACATACTTGTTCTCGATTTTAATGCGCAATTCGCTAAATGCCGTATGCGCGACAACTTGCCGTTGCACAAAAGTCTTGGGAAAATCGACGAGCTTGCCGTTGATCATCAGCGTCTGACCTGCAAATTGCTCGGCCGGTAGCGTCATGAATAACGACAGCTCGTTGGCATTGATCGGCGTCGCCGAAGAGAGCGTGATGTCCAAATGCCATGATGCATCGCCAGTGCGCGTCAATACTTCCTCGAGCTGATACTCACCCTGAGATGTGCGAAACGGCGAAGTGAAACGCCGGATATCGCCTTCATTCACAAACGCTTTCTCAAAAGGAATCGTCTCGCGCCCCATCGTCTGCAAACGACCGGACGCCTCTTTGCTCAGGACACCAATATTAAATGCCCCAAGATGAAGCGTCCCATCCTGCTTGCACTCCAATGTCAATGCCGGTAAAATGGCAGACAATAACCCTAACGATAGAAGTAAAAAGAGCTTGTATCTCATCTGAAATAAATGATTGTAGATTGTGAAATGCTACACACAAAAACTGACCGATCAATGAAAACGCGTTTCGTAGACGTGTATTACAAAGTCCGGTCAGATAAAATCAGAATATTGACTTTACCAAAGATACTTGATAAGCCATGGAGTCACACTTACGTCTCCACCAGCACCCATTGATGCGTATGGTGTGGCTAACACGCCACCTACTGCGATAAGATTGCTAATTCCGCTAACACCAGGGACACGTGCATTGGCTCCTTCAACGTGTGCGTCTGCCCAAAGGACATTGCAGATACTGCCATGGCGCGGCATTGCATGTTGGCTCATGCCGTCTGCATAATAGAATGGCACATCCTGTGTATCAGTCTGAGTTGCATCAAGAGCTAAAATCTTTCTAGATGGTTCAGGAATAGTGCTAACTGCAACCGCATCAAGGTGTTTATTCATGCCATAGCCAGTATATTCCCATACTCTGTCATTTTGTCCATTTCCCGGCGTTCCCTTCAAAATAGCGTCCTTCCAGCTGGTAAGCCAATCAATTTTATTTGCAGCAGCAATTGCAGGAGCGCAGTAGAATGTGGTGCCGGGGACAAGCTTCTGTGCCCACAAAATACCATTCCAATAATTCTCTTCATTATATCCGCGCGGTGGCATGTAGGCACATTCATCGCTGTACATCGCGAATGCAAGCCCCAACTGCTTCTCGTTATTTACACACGCGATTGTCCGCGCTTTCTCACGCGCTTTGCTCAATGCCGGTAACAGCATCGAAGCTAGAATAGCTATAATTGCAATAACAACAAGTAACTCTATTAGCGTAAAGCTGTATGATGTTTTTTTGCTGCGGGGGGGGGTAATGTTCTTCATTTTAGGCTGTACTCCGAAACGATGGACTGATAAGTAAATCAAAAAGTAAATTTAACGAAAACGGTTTTCGTGAATATTATAATCATTTTCGCGGCATTTTTCAAGAGCATTTTCGCTTCGGGGGGGGGGTAAAAATGCGTGAAATTTTGCCGGAACAGAAAATTGGCCACCGTTTATAGTAGGCAGTTGTTCTCGATGTGTTGTAGAGACTAATGCGCGCGTATGTGCGCTCGCTGCGCAAGTTCACTTTTTCTTTCCTGAATTATGACTCCTCTTGAAGTTCTCGAACAGAATTATCCGGCGTTAGTTGGATGCCGTGACAGCATTTTAGCGGCGTTTGCATTAATGGCAGAGTGTTATGATCACGACGGCGTGATATACACTTGCGGCAATGGCGGTAGCTGTGCAGATGCCGACCACATCACTGGCGAGTTATTGAAGGGCTTTTGCAAGAAACGCCCGATGAGTGATGCGGATCGTGAGACTTTGCGCGGTTGCTGCGATTCGCCGGCGGACTACGAGTTGCTGTCGAATAAATTGCAATGCGGCTTGCGCGGCATTTCGCTGATGGCGCATCATGCAGCGGAGACTGCGGTGAGTAACGATTTGGGCGGTACGCTCGGTGCGGCGCAGCAGCTGTTTGCGCTGGGACGCAAGGGCGATGTGATGATTGCGATTTCGACATCGGGCAATGCGGAGAATATCCGTTATGCGTGCGAAGTCGCCAAGCTCAAGGGCATCAAAGTGATTGGCATGACGGGCTGCAAGGGCGGCAAGCTGGCCGAACTGGCGGATGTCGTTATCCGTGTCCCCGCGGATCAGACTTACCGGATTCAAGAGTATCATCTGCCAATTTATCACGCGCTATGTCTGATGATCGAAGAAAAATATTTCGACAAGTAAGCGATTGCGCGTTTTTCATGCTGGTACTGTGGTATCTGGCATGGATGGTGAATTGGGGCAATGCGCAGCTGTGGTTTGATGAAGTGATTACACTCAACAACTACTGCGGCGCATTCTCGCGCGACTGCACATTCGGCTCGGTCTTCCGCAACTACACGCTGGCAAATAATCATATTTTGTCCAGTGCAATCTATTGGTTGTGGATTCGGCTGTGCACGCCGCAAGCACGCGAATTGTTATTGCGTTTGCCGTCGATTGCATTTGGCGTCGCGACGCTCTGCGTGCTCTATTTTGGCTGGCGGCGTTACATCGGGCGTGTCATTGCATTGCTATGCGTTGCAATGTTTGCGTCAAGCCCGGTCTTTTTGCCATTTGCATATCAGATTCGCGGCTATTCTCTCGCGATGATGCTTTCGGCTTTGACGATGCTGCCGCTGATGGCGATTTTGCGCGGTGATGCATCATTGCGGCATCAACTTGCACTCGCTGTGCTACTGGTCTTGCAGCCGCTGATTATGCCTAGCGGTGTGATTCTCGCCGGCGCGTGTGCAGCCGCAATCTTTTTTACGCAGCCGCGCCGATGGCAAGACGCGCTTCCCGCCGTACTTGGCGGCGCGCTCGGCCTCGCGTATTATCTGACGCTTTGGACGCAATTCAAAGCGGCCGCAATTGATGCAGGGAGCATCTCGCTGGATTGGTGGACGCGATGGAGCAGCGCACGGCATGTCGTATTCGCATTCACACTTCATCTGATGGTTGCGTTGCTCATTCTTGCGGTGATGCTTTGCCGGCGCAAGTTTCAGCTCAAGCAACTGCGCATGCCATGCGCGATATTGTGCGGTGCCGCGGCGGTGTGGCTGGCGATGTACGTGCTTGCCGGCAGCAAAACTGTTCCTTTTCCGCGCAATTCACTCGTGCTGCTACCGATGCTCTCGTTTGGCGTGATGCTACTCCTGCGTCAGTGCGGCTTCCGGCTGAAACAGCCATTGCATTGCGGTGCGCTCGGAGGCGTCATCATGCTGTTTGGTGCTGCGGTGATTATGCAGTCGATGCGCTATGAGCAAGCGCGTGTGCGCCAGGGCGATATCCCGCAAAATCTGCTCGTCCAGCAATATCGCGGCGACTGCTCGATTCGCGATTTTGTCGATAACCTGCAGCAAGCGGGTATTGATGGCAATTGTCTGATAGTTGTCTCTGACAACGATGGCGCAGTGGCAAAATGGTACTTCAAGACGCATCATTTCCCCGCGCAAAATATCTTCGACCGGACTGATGCTCTGCAGAGTAATCCGCGTGTGATAAATCGCAATATCCAGAATCTGCCGGTGTTCATCGGCGCGCGTTTGCGTCCCGAAGCCGAACAGCTGGCGAAAATTGCCGGATATGACGGCGTGAGTAATGCGCTGATGACGACATCGCATCGGCAATTTTACCGCGCAATCCGTCAATAGTCGCGCGTCTCAGAATTACATTACGCGTATTACGAAAATTTGCTTCATTCCCTCTATGGCGTCGCCATATTTTAGATAAATCCACCGTTATGATTTCAGATCTCTCACTTAAGGACTTCGTTGATCGCCGGCCGTTGCAGGCGTTGCAGCTTGAACGGCTGAAAATGATAGTGGCTCACGCTTATGCGCATAGCCCATTTTATACGAAGGCATTTGATGCCGCAGGCGTGCGTCCGGAGGACTTGCATGAATTGAAGGATTTGGCAAAATTTCCATTCACTTGCAAGACAGATCTGCGCGATAATTATCCATACGGGCTCAATGCAGTGCCGAATGAAGAAATTGTGCGCGTGCATGCATCCAGCGGTACCACCGGCAAGCCGATTGTCGTGACTTACACGAAGGACGACTTGCATATCTGGAGCGAGACTGCAGGACGGTGCTTCCGCATGGGCGGCTTGACTAATCGTGACCGCGTGCTGGTCTCTTACGGCTATAGCCTCTTCACCGGCGGCATGGGCGCGCATCAAGGCGCGGAACGCATCGGCGCAACTGTTGTGCCGATGGGCGGCGGCAATAGCGAAAAGCAGCTGATGCTTATTCGCGACTTGGGTATCACCGCAATCTGCTGCACGCCGAGCTTCTTCATCCATCTGATGGAAGTCGCAAAGAAAATTGGCGTCGATTTCCGCCAGACGCAATTGCGCCACGGATTCTTTGGCGCCGAGCCATGGTCTGACACGATGCGCCGCCGCATCGAAAACGAGACCGGAATCAATGCTCATGATATCTTCGGTATGTCGGAAATCATGGGACCAGGCGTGGCAGGCGACTGCGAAGCACGCTGCGGATTGCATATCTTCGAAGACCACTATCTGCCGGAAATCGTCGATCCGCAAACCGGCGAAGTATTGCCGCCGGGCGCAGAAGGTGAGCTGGTGCTCACGACACTCGACAAGATGGCGATGCCGCTGCTGCGCTATCGCACGCATGACATCACGTCTCTGCATTACGACCAATGCGCATGCGGCCGCACAATTGTCCGCATGGACCGCGTGAAACGCAGATGCGACGACATGCTCATCATCCGCGGCGTCAATCTCTTCCCGTCGCAAATCGAGAGCTTGCTGCTCGACATCGATGGTATTGAACCGCACTATCAAATCATCGTCACGCGTGAGCATGCGATGGACGACTTGGAGATTCGAGTTGAAGTGACGGCTGCGGTCTTCTCGGATGCTGTGCGCCGCATGGAAGAGTTGCGCGCAACAATCCAGGGCAAGATCAAGCACCTCATTGGCCTCTCGGCTAAAATTACGTTGGTCGAGCCCGGTAGCATTGCACGCTCCGATGGCAAGACAAAGCATGTGATTGATTTGCGCGAAAAGTAATTCTCTGACGCAGTCCGACAAATATCACTACAATGAAAATTCGAC
>CAVGNO010000019.1:13082-18834 GCA_963630475.1 Blautia faecis
GGTATCGACATCTTGGCAATTTCGGTTGCGGATACCGCTGATTTTGGCATCCTGCGGCTGATTGTGAAGGATATCGACCGCGCACAAAAAGTGCTTGGCGAACACTCGATTGTCTGCGGCGTGAACAATGTCTCCGTCGTCGAAGTCGAAGCAGTCCCCGGCAGCCTCGGCAAAGTGCTCGCTGTGCTCAATGATGCTAATGTCAATATCGAGTACATGTACGCAATCGCGCAAACCAAAAGTGTCAATCCGCTGATGGTTTTCCGCTTCGTCGAGACTGCGGAAGCGATCAGTGCGATGGAGAAAGCCGGCGTCAAGTTGCTTTCCGAAGACGCGCTCTTTGCGTAACAGCTCTTCTGCTATGGACTATGTTGGTATTGGCAGCGGGCTACTTTCGGCATTCATGGCATCGCTGGCATTTGCTGCGTCGGCGTGGGCTTTGCGCGGAACCAAGGGCCTCACGTCGGCTGGATTGCTGGCTAATGCGTGTTGCGTGATGGGCGTCCTCTCGGTCGTCGGATTGCTATTCGTTTGGCGACCTGGCTTCGAAGTCGGCTTTGTCGGGCGTCTTCCTGCGCTGTTTGGGACAGTATTTGCATTCTGGATGGCGCAATGCGCGGTATTTACTGCACAGCGGCTAGTCGATGGATCGCAGCTGGTGCCGCTGCTGGGGCTGAAATTGCCGATGCTTGCGCTCCTCAATGGGCTGATCTATCGCGAACACTTCAATGTTTTGCAGCTACTGGCGATTGCGATGACTGTCGCCGCGGCATTTGTGCTCAATAATGCCGGCAAGCGCATCCCGTTCAAGAGCTTTTGTGCATTGCTAGTAGGCTGTCTGTGCTACGGCCTCTCTGATATTTTTCTGCGCATCGAAGTGCAGCAGATTCATGAGCAAGTGACGCAGTCTCAAGCGCTGGCATCGGCGCAATGCACATTTCTCGCGTATATCATCAGTGGTATCATCGGCGCATGTCTTGTGCCATTTCTCAAAGGCGCGCGAGTTCCCAAAGCGCCAGTGCATAGCATCCCGTATGCAGTCTGCTGGCTGACGTCGATTGTCTTCATCACGCTGTGTTTTGCACGCCTCGGTACTGTCAATGGCAGTATCGTGCAGGCAAGCCGCGGTATCATGTCCGTACTCATGGCGCCAATTCTCGTAGTATTCGGCATGACTTGGCTGGAAACACGTACGAATTTTTGGATATATCTGCGTCGACTCATCGCCGCCGCTATGATGATTGGCGCGATTGCTTTCTATAACCTCGGCTGAGCTGGCAAAGAGGGGCGGGATTTTATGCATTGTATCCCGGCGTTGATTGTTCGAAGCTCCGGTATTGGCATGCTTCGCATAGATCCGCGTCGGTGATTTTATCGCGGTCCGCTAAATCAGCGATAGTGCGTGCAACGCGCAGGATGCGGTCGTATGAGCGCGCCGAAAGATGTTTTGCGCGCAAAGCTTGCTCCATGAATAGCATCGATGCTCGGTCGAGTGCGCAGAATGTGTCCATCGCTGTGCCGCTAATCGACGAATTGTCTAGAATCGTCGTGTCGCGAAAACGGAAATCCTGGCGTTGCCGCGCTACCATGACGGCATCGCGCATTTGTGAAGAAGTCGCGCCATTGCGTTTTGCGGTGAGCACTTCGCGCGAAAGCGGCGGTACTTCGATGTGCAAGTCAATGCGGTCCAGTAACGGCCCCGAAATGCGCGAACGGTATGCCATGACTTGCGTGAGTGGACATCGGCACTTGTGATCTGGCGACCCGAAATAGCCGCACGGACATGGATTCATTGCGGCGACCAGCATGAATCGGCTGGGGAAAACGAATGCGCCGGAAGCGCGTGCGATTGCGACATTGCCGTTTTCCAATGGCTGGCGAAGCGCTTCGAGCGCATTGCGGCGAAATTCCGGCAATTCGTCGAGAAAAAGCACGCCGCGATGCGCTAGTGTGATTTCTCCCGGCTTGGGCAGACCAGTTCCGCCGCCTAGCAATCCTGCATCGGAGACGGTGTGATGCGGCGCGCGAAATGGTCGCGACGTGATTAGACTTGCATCGGAGGGTAAAATTCCAGCGATGCTGTATAGCCGCGTCACTTCCAATGCTTCCGGCAAGCCCAATGGCGGCATGATGCCAGGAATGCGGCTCGCAATCAATGACTTGCCGACTCCTGGCTGACCTATCATCAAGATATTGTGATTGCCCGCCGCCGCAATGATTAACGCGCGCTTCGCACTCTCCTGTCCCTTGACATCGATGAAATCTGGGACGTTATTAATGCCCTGACGAAATAGCGCCGAGACATCGATTTTCACCGGAGTGAATTTGTCGGGCGTACGAAAGAATTCTGCGGCCTCTCGTAATGTATGCACGCCATAGACGTCGATGCCTTCGACTGCTGCTGCTTCGCGCGCATTCGCACATGGCACAACGACGCGTTTGAGGCCGAGCTGGCGCGCATGCACTGCCAATGGAAGTGCGCCATGGACTGGACGGATTTCGCCATTGAGACCCAATTCGCCAATCACCATCGTGCTCCCAAAGAGGCTCTTTTCAAAACCTGCAGTCGTCGCGCAGATGCATAACGCAATCGGCAAATCATATAGCGAGCCGGATTTGCGCAATGCCGCCGGCGCTAAATTGACAGTGATATTGCCCAGCGGAAAATGAAGGCCGCTTACCGTGATTGACGAACGTACGCGCTCACGGCTCTCCTTGACCGCAGCGTCCGCTAACCCAATGATGTTGAAATGTGTCTGCTGTTGAGATTGATAATCAGAGTACGTGACCTCAATTTCAACTGTACATACGTCTACTCCTTGAATTGTGCCACTTAATGTCCGATTGATCATCTATTATACCTCGCTTGCAAATTCTCTCGCATATTACAGGAACACATCGCATACTATATGCTTTGTATAACTGATTGGAATATAAGTAATAATGATTAATAATAAGTTGTTGAAATTCGTTGCATCCTGCAAGTGACACTGGCGCATTGCATCACAGGCGACCACCCCGTGGAGATTTTTTTTCTACCACGAAAAGCACGAAAAGCACGAAAAGTGATATAGCACGAAATAATCTGGGAATAGCCGTTTGTTTGCCGCCACATTCCGCCTCCGATCGCGCGCGCGCGTGAGGTGGGCCCCCACCACCCACCCGGTCGCTCCGAATATAATATCCCGGATGCGAATTTACAAGTATTTGCGTATTAAGTGGTAAGATTATAATCAAATAAACGAAAAAGCGTTGCATCTTGCAAGTGAAACCGGCGAATTGTCGCGGCTGCAGGCGGATGTAGATTTCTTAACGTGGGGCAGTATAATCAACAACACGAATCAAGAGTAATGTTGTATATTTTGCCATTGAACGAAAATCGATATAATTGCAAAAGTGTTCAGTGAATAGAGGAAAAATTTTTATGCAAATCAATCGTGATAATTATCTTAACGAGTTGCTTATTCGACGTGGAAATGGTATGATCAAAGTCATAACAGGCATGCGTCGTTCAGGTAAATCATATCTTCTGACCAAGATATTTCGTTCACACTTGCTTAAAGAAGGGGTGCGCGCTGATCATATTCTCGAAGTCGCGCTTGACGATAGGCGAAAAGCCAAGTTGCGCGATCCTGACGCGATGCTTGAGTGGATTGAGGCGAGCATGAAGGATACTCAAAATTATTATCTTATTCTTGACGAAGTACAGTTTCTCGGAGATTTTGCGGAAGTGCTCAATAGTTGTCTGCATATCGAGAATTTGGATGTCTATGTCACCGGTAGCAACTCCCGTTTTCTTTCGACTGATGTAATTACCGAATTTCGCGGTCGTGGCGACGAAATACATGTCTACCCGCTTTCATTCGAAGAATTCCTTCAGTCATCTGGATTGCCCTTTAATAAGGCATTGGACGATTATCTGCGATTTGGGGGCTTGCCGTATATCCTCTCGTGCCAAAACGATAAACAGAAGATGACTTATCTTGACCGACTATTCAAAGAAGTCTATCTCAAAGATTTAATTGAGCGCAACCAAATTCAGCATCCAGATGAAATGGCAGAGCTTTTGCGTTTCTATGCATCATCTGTAGGCTCGCTATCTAGCTTCAGAAAATTATCGGACACATTCTCATCCGTCAAAGGGATCTCGTTATCTGTCAATACTATAGGGAGCTATAGCAAATATCTGGAAGAAGCGTTTCTGCTCAAAAAAGCGATGCGATATGATATCAAAGGAAGAAAATACATAGACAGTCCGCAAAAGTACTACTTTGAGGATCTCGGCGTACGCAATGCATGTCTAGGATTCCGTCAAACTGAGCGTAACCATCTCATGGAAAATCTCATCTATAACGAACTGTGCACTTGGGGGTTCGCTGTAGATGTAGGAAATATTCAAGTGAACCGTTCAACGACCAATGTAAGGCAAATGCTTGAAGTGGACTTTGTCGCCAATCAAGGGGATCGCCGTTACTACATTCAATCAGCATACCAAATTCCCGATGACGAAAAACGCGACCAGGAATTACGGCCGCTGATGAAAATCAATGACGCATTCCGTAAAATTCTCGTCACATTCGACGGAATGCCGCCATATCATAATGATGATGGTATCCTGATACTGCGCCTTGAGGACTTTCTGAAGGGACCACGGTCATTGGATATATAAAATTATGCCGCGAAGCAAGAATGCTCCGCGGCATGATTTTATGACATATCGTTGGTACGCTGGGCGAGGATCGAACTCGCGACCTAAAGTTTAGGAAACTTTTGCTCTATCCAACTGAGCTACCAGCGCAATAGCTTATAGGCCTTGGCAGATGGTAATTGCTGCGACTCCGACGATATCCTCGGCCGAGCATCCGCGTGAGAGGTCGGATACAGGCTTGGCCAGTCCCTGCAGAATCGGGCCGTAAGCATCTGCTCCAGCAAGACGTTGCACGAGCTTGTAGCAGATATTGCCGCAATTCAGATCCGGGAAGATCAGCACATTCGCAGTACCGGCAAGGGGGCTGCCCGGCGCTTTTTGAGCAGCAACCGCAGGTACTAGCGAAGCATCGGCTTGCAACTCACCATCGACAATCGCGTCAATACCCTGTTCTTTCACCAGCTCTGCGCATTTACCTGCGGCAACCACGACTTTGTCGATGATTTCATCTTTTGCGCTGCCCTTGGATGAGCAGCTCAAGAAGGATACGCGTGGCTGTTTGCCCAGCAGATTCTTGCATGTCTTCATCGTCGCCATCGCAATATCGACCAATCCATCGGAATTCGGATTGATATTGACCCCGCAGTCAGCAAAAATCAGCGTATTTTCGCCATTCGGAGCAGGTGTTTTAAGATCCATGATGAAACAGCTGGATGCCGATTTGATGCCAGGAGCTGTTCCGACGCATGCGAATGCGCTACGCAACATATCTGCAGTGGAAGCGATTGAGCCGGCAACCATTGCATCGGCTTTGTCGGTCTTCATCATCAGATTTGCGAAGTGCAGACGATTGAGCACTGCTTTGGCGGCGTCTTCCACCGAAATACCCTTCTTCTTGCGGCGCTCGTAGAAGACTTGAGTGAATTCATCCAGCCATTCAGACTTCGTCCAATCAAGCACTTGGACATCAAGACCGTCAAAGACACTCTTGTCTTTGAGCTCTTCAGGTGTCGCTAGGACAATCACTTTCGCCATCTTCTTCTCGGCGATGATTTGCGCAGCTTTGATGACGCGCGGATCATGTCCTTCCGGCAACACCAAAGT
>CAVGNO010000020.1:0-13512 GCA_963630475.1 Blautia faecis
GCCACTACGCACACGTCGACTGCCCGGGCCACGCTGACTATATCAAGAACATGATTACTGGTGCTGCACAGATGGACGGTGCTATCCTGGTTATCGCTGCTACCGACGGTGTCATGGCTCAGACCTCCGAGCACGTTCTGCTCGCACGTCAGGTCGGTGTTCCGGCAATCGTCGTCTTCATGAACAAGTGCGACCAGGTTGATGACCCGGAAATGCTCGACCTCGTCGAGTCTGAAGTCCGCGACTTGCTGAACAAGTACGACTTCCCGGGCGATGACACTCCGGTTATCCGCGGTTCCGCTCTGAAGGTCAACGAAGTCATGCTGGCTGCTGCTGATCCGAAGGATGTCGCTCTGAACGCTCCTGAGACTCAGTGCATCCGCGACCTGATGAAGGCTGTTGATGAGTTCATCCCTGAGCCGGTCCGCCCGTTGGATCAGCCGTTCCTGATGCCGATTGAAGACGTCTTCTCAATTGAAGGCCGCGGTACCGTTGTTACCGGCCGTGTCGAGCGCGGTATCATTAAGGTCGGCGATGCAGTTGAAATCATCGGTCTGCGTGACACCCAGAAGACCACCGTCACCGGTGTCGAGATGTTCCGCAAGATGCTGGATCAGGGCCAGGCTGGTGATAACATCGGCTGCTTGCTCCGTGGTACCAAGAAGGAAGATGTCGAGCGCGGCCAGATTCTGGCAGTCCCCGGCACCATCCATCCGCACACCAAGTTCAAGTGCCAGGTGTACGTTCTGACCAAGGAAGAGGGTGGCCGTCACACCATGTTCAAGGATGGCTATCGTCCGCAGTTCTACTTCCGTACCACTGACGTGACTGGTGTCTGCCACTTGGAAGATGGCGTCCAGATGATCATGCCTGGTGACCATGCCACCATGACCATCGAGCTGATCAAGCCGGTCGCAATGGAAGTTGGTCTGCGCTTCGCAATCCGCGAAGGTGGTCACACCGTTGGTGCTGGTAACGTCTCCGAGATCATCGAGTAATCACTGTAATGCAGCGCCGTGGGCTGGTGTGAGCTGGTTCACGGCGTCAGCAAGTGGTTTCCCATTACATTAAGGGGATAGCATCATGCCCTCTGAAATCATCACTTTGGCTTGCACTGAGTGCAAGCAGCGCAATTATACTACGACCAAGAACAAGCGCAATACTCCGGGTCGTCTCGAGAAGAAGAAGTACTGCCCGTTCGAGCGCAAGGTCACTGTACATCGTGAAGTCCGTTAATGGCATTTGTCATTAATTGATTTAGTTCCTTTCACGCAGGAGAGTAGCTCAATTGGTAGAGCAGCGGTCTCCAAAACCGCAGGTCACAGGTTCGATCCCTGCCTCTCCTGCCATTTTCTTTTCTATTTAACATCCGCTTATTTTTGGAGTATTGACCATGGCGAACCCGGTCACCGCGATTCAGAAAATCTATAGTGAGACGGTCACAGAGATGAAGAAGTGCACATGGCCGTCCAAAAATGAGATTGTCCGTTCCACCAGCGTAGTGCTGTCGAGCATGGTAATCCTGACAGTCACAGTGATGGTATTGGATTGGATCTGCCAGGGCGCGGTATCGATTATTGCCGGCCTGCGATAGGATATAGTTTTAGTTTTCTACGTTAGTCAAAACGGCTGAGGTATTTTTTTAATGGACGACTTCCAAGCTGAGAGTAAATGGTATGTCTTGCAGGCTCTGTCTGGTCAGGAGGAGCGTGCGATGGAGCGTATCAAGCTTCAGATTGAGCAGGCCAAAGCAGTCGGTTTAGACAGTGGCATTGATGACTTGCAGATTCCGGTGGACATGATTGACACTGGGCGCAAGAACAAGCAGCACAAGCCGATTTTGCGTGCGAAGAAGCGCTATCCGGGCTATGTGTTGATCAAGTGCCGGTTATATGACCAATTTGGCGAGCGCATTGCCGCGACTTGGGAATTGATCAACCAGACCCAGGGGATAATTGGATTTGTTGGCTATAATGAGCCGACTGGGAAGGATCAGGAGCGCAATATGCGCCCGATGCATCCGGTTGAGATTCCCCGTCATGAGATTGAAGAGATGTTGCGCAGCCAGGAGGAAGAGGTTGCTCCGAAGCGCAAGATCGATTACAAAATCGGTGAGACTGTGCGACTGCAGGGCGGCGGCTTCATGGGTTACGAGGGCGTCATTGAAGCGGTTGATAATGAGCACGGCCGTTTGAAGGTCTCGGTGAATATGTTTGGCCGTTCGACACCGGTTGATATCGGCATCGACGAAGTCGAGCGTCCGTCATAAGCTTCGCGCGATATACTTTGATTTTATGCACCTGCTTCCGAAATGGAAGTGGGTGTTTTTTTTACGGAAACGGAGATTAACGGAGATAAACGGAGATAAACGGAGATTAACGGAGATTAACGGAGATAAACGGAGATAAACGGAGATTAACGGAATCCGTTTCCCTCCGTTTACATCCGTTTTATTCCGTTCTCCTCCGTTTCCGTTTCATTCCGTTTCATTCGGTGACAACATCTCTCATCAAGACATCGTATTGGTCTGTCGGGAGATTGGGGACGATTTGCAATTGCCAGCAGAGGCCGACGGGGATGAGGTGGGGATATTTTGCGAGGAGTCTATCGTAGTATCCTTTGCCGCGGCCGAGTCGCGCGCCATTGCGTGTGAATGCGAGGCCCGGGACGAGGCAGATCGTGCCGTCAGGCACAGACGTGACTTCAGGAAGCGCGGTGTCTGGTTCTGGGATAGCGTATTTTCCGCAGATGCAATCTGCATTCAAGTCGCGGATTTGCACGAGTGTATATTGGTCTGCAGTAGCATCATAGCGTGGGAGAAAGACCGGTCGATGTGGGCTTTGGTTGAGCCATTCAATTAATATTGGTGTGATTGCGGGTTCTTGCTTGATTGGCATGAATGCGGCCAACGCAAGAGCATTCTGCATAAAAGACGCGCTGCGCAGCTTTTCACAGATGCGCGCAGAGGAATCTGTCAGCCATGTAGCGGACAGCGCTTTGAGCGTTGCGCGCATTTGTGCACGGAGTGCGGCTTTATCATCAGTGTATGCGGTCATTATCAGCGGTTTCTTTGCAAGAGCGCGGCGTAAGCGCCGTCGTGATGAGTCGTCGGATAGAGCTGTCGTGACGCGATGAGCGAGAAGTCGGGATGGTTTGCGATGAATGCTTCGACTTGGCGGATATTTTCATCGGGGTCGATACTGCAAGTGCTATAGACGATGCGCCCGGTTGGTTTAAGTGTCTGAATCGCGCCGTCGAGAATTGTGCGCTGGAGTGCGACCAGCTCTGCGAGTTTGGCTTCCGAGAAATTCCATCGGACATCGGGACGGCGGCGGATTACGCCGGTGTTGCTGCAGGGGACATCGAGCAATACGGCGTCAAAACGCGAATATAAAGACGGCGCGGGCATCGCAGCATCAGCGACCGCAATCTCGACATTGGTGTATTCGGCGAGATTTTCGCGCAAGCGTTCGATGCGCTTTTCCGAGCGGTCCGCAGAAAAGAGCGAGCCGGCGCCATTGAGCATCTCGGCGATGATGAGCGATTTGCCGCCCGGCGCTGCGCAGAGATCCGCGACAGCTTCGCCGGCGCGCGGCGCGAGCAGAAATGGCGCAAGCAGCGTCGAGCTGTCCTGCATATAATATTGACCGGGGTCAAAATCGGTATCTGAAGTCTGCATGACGCCGCAGGCGGGATATGGCCGGCCATGAGATGCGCTGCGAAATGCGCCCCGTAAACGCGCTGTAATCGCCGCTGGCTGCTGCAAGATAGCTGCAATGGCAGTTGTGTGGTCTACGCCAAATTCGCGACACCATCGCGCATACAGCGTCTTAGGCAAGCCGCATACGACTTCAGGCGGTGCTTCTTTGCAGACGAGTTCGCGGAATGCGTCTGCGGTTGGGATTTCACGCAGGATAGTGCGCAGGACGCCATTAATGAATCCGACGCAATTTGCGCCCCAGCGTCTGCGTGCATAGCTGGTTGCGACAGATGTCGCGACTGCGGGCGGCAGTCCTTGGAGCGCGTAGCATTCCAGCAGTGCCCACCACAGGAGGATGCGTTCGCGTGAGCGCAGCTTTTGGCATTTGCGTGCGAGGAGCCAATCGAGTTGTGCGCGTTGGCGCTGCAGTGCGAACCACAGATTTTTGCACAGCGGCGAGCACTTTTTCTGCTGTCCTGGCGCGGCATGCTCATCTTGCATCAGCGCAATAAATTCGCGCAGGACGTGTTCAGCTGTGGAGTCGTTAATCAATGGAGCGCAAGAGATATTAGTAAATGGATACAATGATGGGCGCATACGTATTCACGCATACGCCCATCGGTTGATTTTATCTGCTAAACCGCGAGATTAGAGCATCTTGCGATAGAGTGCCATGACATCCTCGAGGGAAGGATCCTTCGGGTTGCCCGGTGTGCACGCGTCAGCCATTGCAGACTTCGCGAGGAATTCGATATCGGCATCCTTGACGCCGACATCTGCGAGGTGCTGCGGGATGCCGACATCGATGCCGAGCTGGCGGACTGCGGCGACGCATGCCTTGCGGTATTCGTCCTGGCTCATCTTCTCGACGCCTTCGACGCCCATTGCGATAGCGATTGCTTTATAGCGTTCGCCAGTTGCTTCTGCGTTGTATTCGAGGACGGTGGGGAGGATTGCCGCGCATGCGACACCGTGCGGTGTGTCATACAATGCGCTCAACGGGTGAGCCATGGAGTGGACAATGCCCAGACCGACATTGGAGAAGCCCATACCCGCGATGTACTGTGCGACAGCCATCTTTTCGCGGCATTCCGGGCAGCCCTTGACGGAGCCGCGCAGGTACTTAGCGATCATCTCGATAGCTTTGATATGGAGCATATCGGTCAGATCCCAAGCGGCTTTGGTGATATAGCCTTCGATTGCGTGGGTCAGTGCATCCATGCCGGTTGCAGCGCAGAGACCCTTCGGCATAGAAGCGACCATGTCGGGATCGATGATTGCGACTACCGGGATATCATGCGGGTCGACGCAGACGAACTTGCGGTGCTTCTCGACATCGGTGATGACGTAGTTGATGGTGACTTCGGCTGCAGTACCGGAAGTCGTGGATACTGCGATGATCGGCAAGCACTTATTCTTGGTTGGTGCAACGCCTTCGAGGCTGCGGACATCGGCGAATTCCGGATTCGTCATGATGATGCCGATTGCTTTGGAAGTATCGATTGCGCTACCGCCGCCGACTGCGACGAGGACATCTGCACCGCACTCTTTGCAGAACGCGACGCCTTCCTGGACATTCTGGATGGTCGGGTTGGCTTTGATGCCGTCGTAGACTTTGTAGCTGATGCCAGCTTCATCGAGGACATCGGTCACTTTCTTTGCGACTTGGAACTTGATCAAGTCGGGGTCAGTGCAGAGCATGACTTGCTTGCAGCCGCGGGCTTTCACCTCGTTGGCGATTTCTTTGATGGCGCCTTTGCCAAAATATGAGGTCTCATTGAGAATAATGCGACTTGCCATGAAAAATTCTCCTTCTTACAGAGGATTGTAGTATTTGTACGTCAGTCCGTGCGGGAATAGAAATACCTCTCGACTACCGGAACAGTGAGAATTTAATACGCGAATGGGATTTTGTGGTTAATCCTCGCGCAATTAGTCACACGCCAATTCGATGGATGCGCTCTGCAGCCCCGCGCAAGTGGCGTTGAGGCGCGCTTTGCCGCGCATGCCAGTGCTGCGCAAGTAGACGACTGCTTTGCCGGAGAAGAGGCTGCATTCAGGCGTCTGGAAGGGCTCTGTTGATGCGGCATTGCCTGCGTCGGCGGCGACAATGCGGAGGCATTCATCGCCATCTAGGCTGAATTTGACGAAGTTAGTCGCGTTGGGGCAGGGCACGCCATCTTCGTCTGCGACGCTGACTGTGACGAAGAGCATGTCATCGCCGTCAGCAGTGCAGTGCGTGTTTTCGGCGGAGAGGAGGAGTTGAGCGGGATGGCCGGCAGTATGGAGCGTCTCCTTTGCGGCTTCCTGCTCATTCTTATAAGCCACAGCGGTGATTTCACCTGCTTCCCATGCGACGTCATGCCAGATGATGCGGTAGCGCTCAGCCAAGTTGCTGGAATTCTTTGTTGGTGCGAATTTACCGAGCGAACGCCCGTTGATGAATAGCTCCGCGCTGTCGCAATTGGTGAAAATATGGACATCGATCTTTTGTCCGGCTTCCCAATTCCAGTGTGCGGGGCAGATATGCACCATCGGCTTGGATGTCCATTGGCTCTGCATCAAGTAGAAGAGGTCTTTAGGGAGTCCGACGAGATCGACGCAGCCGAAGTAGCTGCTGCGCGCTGGCCACTCGAGATTAAATGGCGTCGGTTCGCCGAGATAATCGAAGCCCGTCCAGATAAATTGGCCCATCACATAATCGTATGCATCCTGGACAATTAATTCTGATTCTGGTACCTGTGCCCATCCCGGCATATCCAAGCAGTATGATGAGCACTGCAGCTGGTCATGCTCTTTGCGTTTGGGGAAGCGATAATGGATGAATTCGGTCGCGGGGAAGTAATAGATGCCGCGTGAGGAGAGTGTCGAGAGCGTCTCGGAACCGTAAACCGGCACATCGGGGAAGATCTGGTGAAATTGCGCGTATTGATGCGGGCGGTAGTTCCAGCCGGGGATATCGACTTCATGCGCGAGGCCATTGCTGATTGCCTCTTCGCTGCGGTCAAATCCAGCAGTGACCGGGCGGCTCGTGTCGTATTTTTTGACGATTGCGGTGAGGCGCGCTGCGGTCTGGTCGCCGTGAAATTTGGGAAGGCTGATTTCCGAGACTTCGTTGCCGATACTCCAGAGGATGACGCATGGGTGATTGCGGTCGCGCAATACGAGCGTCGAGAGATCCAGTTCGGAGTCTTCGGGGAAATGGTTGCTGTAGTCGTTCGGAGTTTTTGCGCTGACCCACATGTCGAATGCTTCATCCATTACGAGTAATCCCATTTCGTCGCAGAGGTCGAGTAGTTCTGGCGCTGGCGGGTTATGGGATGTGCGGATTGCGTTGCAGCCCATTTCGCGCATGATTGTGAGTTGGCGTTTTGCGGCCGCGCGGTTGAACGCAGTGCCGATCGGCCCTAAATCGTGATGCATGCAGACGCCGTTGATTTTAGTGCGGATGCCATTGAGGAAGAAACCCTCATTTGCGTCAAAGCGCAGAGTGCGCAGTCCTGTGCGTGTCGTCACTGCGTCTTCGCCAGCCGCGCAATTGAGCGCGATTGTCACAGGATAGAGTGCCGGGTTGTCTGGGCACCAGAATTCAAAGCTGTTGAGATCGAAAATTTCCGCAAAGGATGCGTCTGCATTCGCTTCTGCGTGAATTGTGATTGCGCGTGAATCAATGAGTGGCGACGCAAATTCAATCGTGACTTCTTGCGCAGTCGCAGTGTGATTCTGAATTGTGCCGGAGATGCGCAGCTGCCCCAGCTCGGGAATAAATTCGATGTAAGGCGAATATTGTGCAAGATGCACTGGCGATGTCTCGATGCGCGTGACAGGGCGGAAGATGCCCGCGCCCGGATACCAGCGCGATGCATGATTCGGATTATCTGCGGTCACCAGCAAGTCATTCTCGCCATCATGAAGGAACGCAGTTGCATCAACGCGGAAGGAGGAGTAGCCGTAGTTGCGGCTGCCTGCCAATTGGCCATTGATATATACTTTTGCGTGGCTCATCACGCCGTCAAAATCGATATAGATGCGGTTTCCGGGCTGGCTTGCGCCGGCGATTTTGCAGCGGTATTCGCCATGGCCGACATGCGGGAGGCCGCCAGTGCGCCCGTTATGCTCGGTGACGTGCGTCTCGCCGTCCTGGATGATTTTCGTGAGCTGCAAGTCATTCGTACGTGCGAATGGACCGCAGATCGCCCAGTCGTGTGGCACTAATACATCTTCCTCCGGCAGATTGTCGCGGCGGAAATTCCAGTGTTTGAGCAGTGTTGTCTGGCGCATGAGTAACTCACAATGAAAAGTGGATACAAAAAAACGCCATCAGGAGGAGACCACACTCATCCGGATGGCGCGCTGTCGCAGCCGATTGACCATTATGTGATGACCAGCCGGCGCTTCTTTAGGCGGACTTGCTGATTAGCCGCGTGCTGCGCGAGCTTTTTCAACCAGCTGCTTGAATGCCTCGGGCTCCATGACAGCCATATCCGCAAGCATCTTGCGGTTGATCTCGATATTGGCTTTGTTCAGCCCATCGATGAACCAGCTGTACTTGAAATCCAAAGCGCGGCATGCAGCGTTGATACGCTGAGTCCACAAGCGGCGATAGTTGTTCTTCTTGTCTTTGCGTCCAGTGAACGCATAAGCCATCGCGCGATCTGTCGCGGTACAGGCCTGACGGAGCAACTTGCCGCGTGCGCCGCTGAAGCCTTTTGCCATCTGAAGGATGCGCTTGCGGCGCGCCCGTGAAGCAGGAGCATTAGTAACTCTCATTTTTATTCTCCAAGTTGATTCTGTTCAGTACTGTACAGAAATTATAGACCGTACGGGAAACACGCTTTCATGCGTGACATTTCAGTGCTCTTGACCTCGGCGGCTTGTCCCAGACGACGCTTGCGAGTCGAGCTCTTCTTCGTCAGAATGTGGCGCGCACCGGCGCGGTTGTGCATGAACTTTCCAGTACCGGTCTGCTTGAAGCGCTTCGCGGCAGCTTTTCTCGTTTTCATTTTTGGCATTGTGGTATTTCCTTTGTTGTAACGCCGTTTGCCGACCCGCAGGATCCGGACTGGGGTAGAGAAAAAGAACCCTTCGCCCTGCTTAAATGATGCGGGAACTATCCGGCAATCGGACATGGGATGATGATGCGACGCGCGCGCGGAGGATGTGCGAAACTAGTCCTCTTTATCCGCTGCTGCAGGTGCATCTTTGTCGGCACGCGCTTCCGGTAATGGCTCCTTTTCCGCTTTCGCTGATTGCTTTGCGACGCGGTATTGGGGCTTGACGGTGAGCGTCGTGCTGACTAATTTCCCGAGACGCTTCGGCGCGCCGTCGGTAGTGGAGATTTCGGCCAGTCCTTCGATGAAGCGGTTGAGCACTGCCATGCCCAATTCGGGGTGAGCCATTTCACGGCCGCGGAATGCAAGCAGCAGTCTGACTTTATCGCCGTGAGTCAGGAATTCGGTTGCGCGGCGCATCTTGATCTGGAAGTCATTTTCGTCAATATTGACGTGCAATTTGACTTCCTTGAGCTTTGGCTGGACTTGCGCACGGCGCTGTTCACGCGCGCGCTTGGATTCGTCAAATTGGTATTTGCCAAAATCCATAATGCGCGTGACTTGCGGCTCGGTGCGCGAGGGCACCAATACCAGGTCCAGGCCGGCATCCTGTGCTTTTGCCATTGCAGTTTCGAAGCTGACAATGCCGACTTGCTGATTATTCTGGTCAATCAAGCGCACCTGATGACCGCGCATAAAACGATCTCCGGGTCTGAGTAACTTCACTCGGTGTAACTCCGTTGGATGGAACTGGCTGTGTGACAAAATCCGTGCCACGGCGCACGCCACAGCCGAAATGCGTGCGTCGAGGAGAATGGTTGAAATGGCTACGCCATGTCGGCGATTTCTTTCTGAATGCGGGTGAGGAATTCATCCACACTGATGACATCGCCTTTAACATAGTACTTGCCATTGCCTTTGCTGCGGTCGCGGACGGATACCGCGACAGTATTGTCGGCGACTTCCTTTTCGCCGATGACCAGCAGATATGGCGTGCGGAGGAGTCCCGCAGTCTTGACTTTTGCGCCGATCGGATCTGCTCCGCAGTCGATGCTAGTGCGCAAACCGGCTTGACGCAACTTCTTCTCGACTTCTTTTGCGTAGTCGGCGTACTTCTCCGAGATAGTGAGGACGCGGACTTGCTCGGGCGCAAGCCAAGTCGGGAATGCGCCTGCGTAGTGCTCGATGAGGATGCCGAAGAAGCGCTCCAGGGAGCCGAGCAGTGCGCGGTGCACCATGTAAGGCTGATGACGCAGACCATCCTGGCCGATGTATTCCAGATGGAAACGCTCCGGCAAGTTGAAGTCGAACTGGATGGTCGAAGTCTGCCACTCGCGGCCGATTGCATCCTTGACTTTCAAATCGATTTTCGGTCCGTAGAATGCGCCGCCGCCTTCATCGACTTCGCATTGCATGTGCTCGGCTTCGACTGCTTTGCGCAGTGCTTCAGTCGCTTGCGCCCACTTCTCGGGAGCGCCGACGGCTTTTGCCGGGCGAGTCGAGAGGTATGCCTTGACATCCTTGAAGCCGAAGCACTTCCACATATACATGGAGAAGCGGATGACTTCGCGGATTTCGTCTTCTACTTGCTCGGTAGTGCAGATGATATGCGCATCATCCTGGGTAAAGCCGCGTACGCGCATGAGGCCATGGAGGACGCCTGCTTTTTCGTAGCGGTAGACAGTGCCCAGTTCTGCCCAGCGGCAAGGCAGATCGCGGTATGAACGCGGTTTGGTCTTGTAGATCTCGATATGGAACGGGCAGTTCATCGGCTTGACGTAGTAGGGATCGCCGTCGATGTCCATCTGCGAATACATGTTTTCGCGGTAGAAGCCGAGGTGACCAGAGGTCTCCCAGAGGTTTGCGCGGCCGACATGCGGTGTGAAAACTAGCTCGTAGCCGTTTTTGTAATGCGCGTCCTTCCAGAAGCTCTCGATCGTATTGCGGATGCGTGCGCCCATCGGATGCCAGCAGATGAGCCCCGGCCCGATTTCGTCGTGGGTCGAGAAGAGTTCCATCTCGGTGCCCAGCTTGCGGTGGTCGCGCTTCTTCGCTTCTTCGACTTGATGCAAATATGCGTCGAGCTCCTCTTTGCTCGGGAACGCAGTGCCGTAGATGCGCTGGAGCATCTTGTTCTTCTCATCGCCGCGGAAGTAGCTACCGGCAATGCCGAGCAGCTTGACTGCGCCGATTTGTGAAGAATTCTCGACGTGCGGTCCACGGCAGAGATCGACGAAATCGCCGCAAGTGTAGAGGGAGATGATGCCGTCTTCCGGGATATCCGCCAGACGCGAGAGCTTGTACTCCTGCCCCTTGGCTTCGAAGAGCTTCTGCGCTTCATCACGGCTGACTTCGGAACGGACGAATGGCACTTTCTGGCCAATCATCTTGCGCATGATAGTCTCCAGCTGCTTGAGGTCCTCTGTGACCAGCCGGTGCTCCATGTCAAAGTCGTAATAGAAACCGTCTGCAGTCGCCGGACCAATGTCAAATTTTGCATCAGGCCAGAGTTTCTGCACTGCTGCGGCCATGATGTGCGCCGCGCTGTGACGGATTGTTGAAAGTTCGATGTCAGCCATAACTATTTATTTTTATGAAAACTACGGAAAAATGCAAGTATAAGGATTTAGTCCAGTACGCCTTTAGTCGATGGCGTATCTGTCGGTTTGAGGAGCGGATCAGCGGCAATTGCCTGCCGCAATGCACGTCCGAATGCCTTGAAAATCGATTCCAGGCAGTGATGCGCTTCGTCGCCGTGCAGGAGGTCAATATGCAGCGTCATGCCGCAAGTATTGACGACCGATTGGAAAAATTCGTGAAAGAGCCGGCAGGAGATGCCGCCGGCCGTGGCTTCGGGGAAATCGCATCGCCACGCGAGATGCGGCCGACCGGACAAGTCGATGACTGCGCGTGAGAGCGCTTCATCCAGCGGGATGATCGCTGCGCCGAAACGCGTGATGCCGCATTTCTCGCCCAGCGCTTGCTTCAGCGCAGTTCCGAAGACGATGCCGATGTCTTCCATCGTGTGGTGAGCATCGATCTCCAGATCGCCATGCGCTTCGATTTGCAGTGCAAAATGACCATGGCGCGCCATCGCATCGAGCATGTGGTCGAAGAAGGGCAATCCCGTAACGAAGCGGTTGCCGTCCGGCTGGCCATCTAAATCGACGGTGAGCTTAATTTGTGTCTCGCGAGTATCGCGTTTGATGGTTGCGGTGCGCGGCATAATGCCAGTCTCCCCAAGCTAAATTCTGAACAACCGCATAATATACTGCAAAATCACAGTTTGTACTGATAACAGGAATGAATACAGCGATGTTCGACGCGGATGCAAATGCTCATGGACTGCATTCAGTCGCGCGCGGCCGCACGCTCTTGAACGCGATCGCATGTTATTCGCGATTATCCAGCAGGAATTCGATGATATTGCGGTGAATAATGCCATTTTCAGACAGCGGCAGTTTATCGCGTGAAATCACGTATTTAGGGTAGTTGTCCTTTATCGCCGCAAAATTTCCGAATTCGCGTTCTTTATTGCGCTCTGTAATCTCATAAGCCACCTGGATGTAGATTTTTTCTTCCTGTTTCCTAGTTGCGACAAAATCTATTTCCTTACCACGTGCGGTGCCTGTGCGCACTGTGTAGCCACGCGCAATCAGCTCATTGTAAACGATGGTCTCGTAGAGAGAACCATACAGATCCGTAATGAGCGATTTCTTGTAATTGATGAATGAAGGATCGCATGTATATGATTTGTTGTTGAAATCCAAAGTCTGCAACCCAATCACATCGAATCGAGGCACGATTGCAATAATGCATGACTGACTAATTGCGTGGAGATATTCAAGAACCTTCGGAAGAGTCTCGGTCGCAACCTTGACCGAATTAAGCGTCTCGGTGATATGACGCCCCGAAATGTAATTCCCTGTCGATGCGATAACATAATCGATGATGCGTTCCAGCTGATAAGTGTTCCTTAACTTTAACTTTGCAACAATATCCCGTAATACAATGGAATCGAAAATAGATTCCAGCATGATTTGACGCGCATCGTTTTCCTTTTCTTTGAAAATCAACGGGAAACCGCCCCAGCGCATATAATCGGAAAATGCTTCGTCAGCATCTGCCGGAATCCCATTATTCAATTCCGTCCTGTAACCATAATACTCCGAAAATGAAAATGGCATGATTCGGAATGAAAGCGTCCTTCCCCCAAGAATACGCTCCTTGTCGCTTGACTGTAAATCGCTGTTTGACCCCGTTACAAACAGACTGACGTTGCGGTATTTTGCCTTCAAAGAATTTACGACATCCTGCCATCCTGACACGAATTGTATCTCATCGAGAAAAATGTAATACATCTCGTCATCGATAATGCAACTTTGCACATAATCGTACAGCGTAAGCTTGTCACGGTATTTATAGTTTTCCAATAATTCAAAACTCAAATAGATGATGTGATGTGAGTCGGTTTCAACCAATAACTCGCGTTGAATCATCTTCAGCAGCTCTGTCTTGCCCGCGCGCCGCACTCCTGTCAATAACTTGATCTGCTCATTGCGGTAAAATGGTCTGATTTGACGTAAATATTGCTCGCGTATGTACATATCTGGATCCCTTGTTGCGTCTGCGTCTTTTCGATAATGCTTAATATAGTTGGCGGTCGCAAAAGTGTAAACAGAATTTGACACTTTTGCGATTTATCATATAACTGTCAAGATTTGTTTACACTTTTGCGATGCTTTCAACGATAACTAGGAG
>CAVGNO010000020.1:13522-15126 GCA_963630475.1 Blautia faecis
GTTGGTTTGGTCGGTTTTCAGTATAATGCGTGTCAAGTGGGATTTCCAGAGATTTCCTCTGGAATTGGCGATTTCTAACGGCGTTTCCAATCCCGCATATTCGATTCCGTCAAGTGTCAGCAGTGTTTTTCCGAGGCGGATCGTATTGTCCTGGACGGTCGGCTTTTCCGGCGTCAGCAGATTGATTGTGACGGTCTGCTTCTTTTTCAGCTTGAACGAATCTTCGATGACGACTCTGTTTTTGGCGAATTCCATCGTTCGGAGGAAATTGCGCACTCCGGCTTTTGACGGATAGGCGTTCGACAGATCGCAAGTGAGAGAGAAGCCGTTTTCGGTTCGTTTCGGTTCCGGAAGCAGGGCGTATGCGGGGCTCTCCATCTGTTCAACCTCTCCGAAGAGCGGGGCGTTGTGTCCGCTTCCGCGTGTGTACCAGAGCGTGTACCGTTCTGGAGAGAAATTGATTTTTGCATAACGCGCGGTACCCGCATCGACGATGACCGGATCATCCCCGTTGTAAATGGTGAAATGGCCGAGGTCGTTATGATTGTGCGGTTCCTGGTTATTTCCGGCTTTCAGTGCGGCGGAGAGACCGGTTGTCCGCAGGATTGCCAGCCGGTCTTTGAAGAACGACAGCGGCGGTACATTGCCGGCGGTTCCGGCGGTCTGTTCCGGACAGTCGAACAGAGCCGAGAGCGTTTCATTGAGTTCATCGCCGGATCCGCGCTGAATGGAAAGCGGCTTTCCTTTTCCGAATGCCATCAGTGCGGGAGAGTTGATCGCGCCGGCGCAGGAGAGCATCACGGAGAGCAGGGGTTCACGCCGGGGGGAGTTGTCTGCGAAAGAAAGCTGATCGCCGCCGATCTGTGCATTCGCATAGAACTCAAACATTGCCCGGTTTTTCGGATCCGCATAGAATTTTTTCATGGAACCGGGAACGAGTTTTTCCAGCAGTTCCGTGATTTTGAACAGCATTCCGGCAGCTCTGTTGTAATAGCCGGGACCCTCTGCACAGTAACCGTCCTGATCATAATAATAGGCGAACCGGGAAACCGGGCGGAGGAACGCCTGAAAAATCCGTGCCAGCCGCTGCGGATTCTGTTCCAGGCATGCCGCCGCAAGAAGATTGTTGTAGCCGCACCACGGCGTCCAGTTGCTGGGGACTTCCTGATCGAACCAGAAGTTCAACGGACGGGTTTTCGGGGAAAGAACGTTGCGGACGGTCCGGGTGAGCGTTTCCTGCCGAATACGGTCGGTAAGTCCTGGACATTCTTCGTCCAGCAGGTCGCCGAGTATATTGACCGCCACGCCGAGCTGTCCGCCGGTTTCCGATGCAAAGAGGTCGGATTGGCAGACCGGGTCCGGAGTTTTTCCGTTCCAGCGGGCGTGAGCGGGGACACACCATGAGCTTTCTTCCAGAATCGCAGTCAGATAATCCAGAACTGGGAACAGCCAGCGTTTGCGGTCGCCTGAAAGACAGAGCGCAAGAACCAGAGTTCCGAACTGATTGCGGCGTAGGAAATACGGATGTTCATATTCGGAACGGTTGCCGTTGAGTCCGAACTGACAGTAATTGGAAAACAGCAGGACCGGCGGCTGGGCCGTCC
>CAVGNO010000020.1:15136-18779 GCA_963630475.1 Blautia faecis
CCTCCAGCATGTGCGCGGCCAGCGTGGGGCTGGGCCGTCCGGAGCGGTTCCGCTTCCTTCATCAGTTCCCGGATCAGGGGCTGTCTGCTTTTTTTTCGCTTTATTGTTTCCCATGCGGCACGGTCGGAAAATGCCGGAAAGAGTTGTCGCTGAAATTCTCCCGTGCTGATCTTCCGGTAAAAATCTGCCGGAAGAAACGAATCCATGTACTGGTTCTGGGGTTTCATAAATGCCTTCTGTGTTATGCGTTTCTCTTGAGTTCTTTCAATTTGATGGCTTCGGGTCTTTGTTTGTAGTATTCATCCAACGGGTAACAGCCGGAGATCATGCCGTTGCGGGGCGCGTTGGTACAGTCTCCGAACGTGCGGCAGATGTGGCAGCGGTCCAGCGATTTGCCTGCGAGGGAATCCGCGCAGATTTCCGGGTAGGAGAGCACCATGCGGCCGATTCCGGCAAAGTCCGCCCAGCCGTTTGCGATTGCGTATTCGGCGGCGTTCGGCAGAAACTCCTGCAGGCAGGTCAGTCCGGATGCGACGACAAGCATGTCCGGACGCAGTTCCTTGAGCCGTTTCGCCGCTTTCAGATGACGCCCGACATTATAGAGCGGCGGTTCCGGCATTGCATAACCGTCGCAGACCGGGTAATAGGCAGGACGCTGCATGTGCACATTGTAATACGGGCTGCCGATCGTGGCGCAAATCATGCCGACTCCGCAGGATTTGAGCATATCGATGAACTGAACGGTTTCTTTCAGATCGGGATCCATGTCCATTCCGGTTCCGTCTCCGCCGAACGCGTAGGGATAGCGGGTTCCTTCCGGCCATTCCATCGGATGCCCGACGCCGTCTGCGCCTTTGATGAATGGGAAGATGTCGAACAGGCTTACGCGTGCGGAGATGTCGAGTCCGGGAACGTTTTTCAGAATTCCTTCTGCGATTTCCCGGAAGAAGCGGGTGCGGTTTTCAAAGGATCCGCCGTATTTGCCGGGCCGGTCGTAAGCGGTGAGGAATTCGTGTCCGAGATAGCCGTGTGCATGTTTGATGTCGACGAAATCAAATCCGGCTTCCTGCGCGACTTTTGCGGCGGAGATGAAGTGCTGGACGATCTCTTCCACTTCCTGATCGGAAACGACGTTTGCCTGGGAATTGTGGAATTTTTTGTCGAGCAGTGGATGTGCATAAGCCGTTTTGGATTCCAGAACGTCCGCTTTGTTCGGGTGGGAATAGCGTCCGGAATGGGTCAGCTGAATACCGATGTACAGATCGTCGTCGCGCCCGAATTTTTCCCGGTGGACACGGCGCATTTCCGCGACGATATAGCGGAGAGTCTCTTTGGTGTGCGGAGCGATCAGCAACTGCTGCGGATTGCTCCGGCCGGAGTGCATAACGGCTCCGGCTTCGGTCCCGTAAAGGAGTTTTGCCCCGCTCTGGGCGAACCGGAGCCAGCGGCGCATGGTGAATTCGCTTGGAGTGCCGTCGTCCATGCAGTCCCACCCCTCCATGGGGAGGACAGCCCAACGGTTGCCGATAGTGCGCCCTTTGTACCGGATCGGCTGGGCGAGAGCAGCGGAGCCGTCGGCTTTGACTTCCGGCGCAATGCCGATGTGGAAGTTTTCGCTTTTTACATATTGCGCGAACTCTTCCGGCGTTTTGAATTCCGTAACTTTGCGGTATGCCATAGTTTTTTTTCTCCCGTTTTCAGAAAAGAATCAACTCCACGGATTCAGGTCTTCCATCATTCCGCTCCGTAGATGCGTTTTTCGCGGCAGTCGCGCCAGACGTTTTCAAACCATCCGTCTGTCACGGGGAGTTCCCGGCATGGCTCCCAGTTCAGTTCGGCTTTTCCGTCGTCGTTCAGCTGTGCGGAGAGTATCCGACTGCGGAACGCGGGGTTTTCCCGTTCGATCCGCCACTCCGGAGAGAGACGCGGGTGCACCGGTTCGCCCTGCTTTGCAATCACAAGAGAGCTACCGCGTGATCCCACGCCGTCAAGCACCTGCTTCAGCGTTGCTTCCAGATAGAGCACCTGCGCGGTCAGCAGCTGGCGGTTCTGGAGAGTTTCTGCAAGATCGCGTGCGGACAGCCCGCCGAGACCGTCCGCACGGAGCTCCTCAAGCTGAACGCGAGTTTCCGCAAGAGCATTCTGCAGTGCGCTTTTTTCCCGGATGAATGCAGCGGAACCACTCATGCGGAGCTGGAATTTTCGTCGTTCCTCACGCCAGTTTGTCCGGGCAGGAGACTGCTGCTGCGTGCGCAGCTCTTCTAGCTGTGCGTTGGCGATCCATGCGGCACTTTCCAAATTGATGGAGACGCATTGCCGCATTGCCGCAATATATTCCGCCGCTCGGAATGCGCCGACCTGTCCGGCGTTGAGTGCAGTTCCGCCCGGACGCGTCACTCCGTGCGAGCCGTTGACCTCGCCGATGGGAAACAGTCCGCGGATGTTTTCCGATTCCCACCAGATGTTTCCGGCGAGTCCGCCGTTATTGTGCTGTGCGCAGACAGCGATTTCCAGCGCTTCGCTTTCAAGTTTGATTCCGTGTTGACGGTACAGTTCGATCGCCGGGGCATTGAGCCGTTCCAGACGTTTCAGTGGGGAGTCGGCGACGGCTCCGGATTTCAGGAGATAATCTCTCGTTTCCGGATTGAGAGCGTCGAAATCGAAATCGGCGGGATCGGTCCGGTAGTCGAGAAACACGCGGCGTTTGCGTTCCGTGATTTCAATATTGACGAAAATGTCGATCAGCGAGGAGCCGGGAACGTGCTCTGCGGCAAACGGCCACTGATAGCCCTTGAGGAAGATCATGTCGTACATTTCCGCCGGAGAGTCGAAATAGTCGCGCAGAAATTCCCGTTCATCGCTGATACCGTCTTCCGCACGGGAGACGATGCGCGGCAGAACCTGCATGTAACTGCCCGAGACATTCCAACGGAATTTCGTCGACGCCATGCCGAACTGGGATTCCGGCAGATTGCGTGTCTTCGCTCCTGCTTCGATCGCGAGCCCGATTGCTCCTATGTGAAGTGCCGGGTAGACGCTCCGTGCGTAGAAGCCGCCGGGACCGCCGACCGCGAATACGACATTTTCCGCAAAGACGGTTTCAAATCCGGGGTATTCCGATGCCGTATTGACAAAGAGTGCGCCGCAGCACTGTTTTCCGCCATCGGCGTCCGTCGTTGTGAGCAGTTTGACGGCGACCCGTTTTTCACAGACTTCAATCCCGCGTTCGTGGACTTTCCGGATCAATGCACGGCACATGTCGCGTGATGTGTAAGGTCCGCAGCTGGTGGCGCGGCGTCTGGGGTCGTGATCCGTCTTGTAGCCGATATGTTGTCCGAATTCATCATGTGGGAACGGGACTCCGAGCGCGACGAGATGATGAAATGCGAGCGGCGAAAGAGCGGCTTCCACAAGCGCAATATCGCCGTGGACCGAGCCGCCGCGCATGAGGTCTTCCGCGAGCAGGGCGGGGGAATCCGGTTCGGTTCCGTACATGCCGAGTTTGTAATAAGTCTGCTTGTCGCTCCCGGTATTGATGGAGGTTCCCATCTTGAGTCCCTCCGTGTAGATGGCGATGTCCTCCACGCCGAGCGCGTTCAGCCGTACGGCGGCGGCAAGCCCTGCCGCTCCGCTGCCGATAATG
>CAVGNO010000021.1:0-5188 GCA_963630475.1 Blautia faecis
ATACCATCCGGAGCATTTCACAGACTTACCGGCATATCAGCCGATATCGTCAGATTGTGAACATATTGCTCAAGAATGGCTTTGGCTATTTGTTCCGCGATGTACGGATTTACCGTCCCAGCAATTTATTCCATTTAAGTGCGCACACAAGCGCGGGCAGTTCGCGCATCCGTGACACGCTAGTTGAACTTGGGCCGACATTTATCAAGCTCGGCCAGTTGTTTTCGTGCCGCGAGGACATTCTTCCGCAGGGCATTATCCGTGAGTTGAAGAAATTACAGGATCAAGTGCCGCCAATACCTTATGAGCAAGTGCGGCAGATTATCCGCGATGATCTGCATGCGGAGCCGGAAGCGATATTTCAGGAATTTGAGCCGCGCCCCGTCGGTGCAGCATCAGTTGCGCAGGGCTACCGCGCAGTGCTCAAGGACGGCCGCAAAGTATTTGTCAAAGTGCGCCGTCCGGGTGTCGAGAAGCAGATGGGGATTGATTTAGAGATTCTCGCATACATCGTCGCACATGTCGAACAGGACATTCCGCAATGCCGAATTTTCCATCTTGGGCGAATGGTTGAGACATTTGCGGACCGGCTATTGCGCGAAGTCGATTTTCATGGCGAAGTCGCCAATATGGAAGTATTCATCCGGCAGCACAGCAAGGATGCGGCACTAGTAATTCCGCGGCCATGCAAAGAGTATTGCACTGACAACATCATTGTCATGGATTTCATTGACGGCATTCGTGGCAATGATTTAGCGACACTCCGGCATAGCGATGTCAATCTGGAGAAGCTTGCTGAAAACGGCATCCGAATTCTGCTGGAGCAAGTCTTTGACTACGGATTTTTCCATGCCGACCCGCATCCGGGCAATATATTCGTGCTTCCGGGCGATAAACTCTGCTATGTGGATTTTGGGAGCATGGGGCGCCTCACCGTACATGAACGCGATGTCATGGCGCGCGGCGTCGCTGCGATGTTTTCCAGTGACAGCCATGAAATGACGCGGCTGACTCTCGAGCTAGTCGAGCTGTCGGATAAGCCGGACATGGACAGCCTGGAGTGCGATTTAGCCGCGCTTGTGGACCGGCATCTGCGCGGCAATGTCGCGGAATTAAGCGTATTAGATTTTATCCGCGACTTCTATTCGATCTGTCGTCGTTATCATTTCTGCCTCAAGCCGCATTTCTACGACATCATTAAAGCGCTGGGCTATGCGGAGTCATTCGGGCGTCAGATTGCGCCGCAATTCAACATCTTCCAGCAGTTGCAGCCGTTTATATTACGACAGACGCTGCGCAAATTTGACGTCGTCGCAAAATTTCGCAAATTTCTGGCGGGCTTTTCTGACTGGGAGTCATGCTTGTTGGAGTTACCTGGGCTAGTGACGCCGGCATTGCAGCAACTAGCCGACGGGAAGCTGAAGATCCGCCATGAGCAGCCGGAGATTGCGCAGTTAGCAAGGCAGATAAAGAGCACGACGCGCCGGCTCGCGCTGGTTGTATTATTTGCCGCGCTGATGCTTTCCAGCGCGATTGTGATCGCCGCATGGATCCTTGCGGCAAAATAATTATTTTTCATCATGGCCACTCTTCGCTTAAAAGTCAATGATTTACGCATCGGTTTCCACACGGGCAAGCAAATCCGCACAGTCGTCGATGGCGTATCATTTGAATTATATGCAGGCGAGATGCTGGCATTGCTGGGAGAATCGGGATCGGGCAAATCGCTGACAGCTCTGGCATTGATGGGGCTTCTGCCGCGGCCATCCGCAGAATTGCTAAGCGGCAGTGCGTGCTATAATAGCGAAGCGGAGCTGCTGGCAATGGATGACGAACAACTGCGAAAATTCCGCGGACGGCATATCGCGATGATTTTTCAGGAGCCGATGACGTCGCTGAATCCCGTGATGACAATTGGCGCGCAGCTCGCCGAAGTCTTGCAGACGCACTTCAACTTCACGAAACGCGAAATTCAGCAGCGATGCATTGCGCTCATGCGCGAAGTCGAGATACCCGAACCGGAAGCGCGCTTGTTGAGCTACCCCCACGAATTGTCCGGCGGACAACGCCAGCGCGTGATGATTGCGATGGCGCTAGCGGGCGAGCCGGAAATCCTGATTGCAGATGAGCCGACCACTGCGCTGGATGTAACTGTCCAAGCGCAAATCATGCAGCTGATCGATAAATTGCGAATCAGCCGCGGCATGTCAGTGCTTTTTATTACGCATAATCTTGCGCTCGCCGCGCAAAGCGCACAGCGCTGCGCAGTAATGTACGCAGGCCAGATAGTCGAGTGCGCGGATACAAGTAGCATTTTCCATCATCCGCGTCATCCCTATACGCGATTGCTGCAGCGCGCGCGCCCTACTCTGCAAATACGCGGAATTCCGCTCGAGACGATCCATGGGAGCGTACCGCGTGACTGGAGCTGCCTCAACGGCTGCCGTTTTGCTCCGCGCTGTCCAGTTGCACAAGTGCAATGCAATCAGCATGCGCCGCAACTGCAACCGTGTGGCGATGCGCATCATCTTGTGCGCTGTCATCTTGCCGCGCAGCCATGCGCATTTGCACCGATCAGTAGCATAAGCCACGCGGCAGACGCTGCCAACGCGGAATCTGGCCGTGAAGACGAAGTATTGCGCACTGAAGATTTGCGCGTATGGTTTCCATTGCGCAAAGAAGGACTGTTTGCCAAGCGCGGCATCCTCAAAGCGGTCGATGGCGTATCGCTATGCTTGCAACGCGGGAAGACACTCGCGCTTGTCGGCGAATCCGGTTGCGGCAAGAGTACGATTGGCAAGACGCTCATGCAGATACTGCATCCCACTTCAGGAAAAATATTTTTAGACCGCGACCAGGAGATTACGGCCTCGCATGCGCAGTTAAAGCAGCTGCGCAGGAAAGTCCAGATGATTTTCCAGGATCCGGCATCATCACTGGATCCCCGCATGATGGTCGGCGACAGCATTGCCGAGGGAATGGCGCTTGCCGATCCGCCGATGAATGCAAAACAGCGCAGTGATCGAGTCGCGGAATTGCTCGAACTCTGCGGACTTCAGCGTTCGGACGCATTGCGCTATCCGCATCAATTTTCCGGCGGACAGCGCCAGCGCATCGGCCTTGCGCGTGCATTAGCTGCAAATCCGCAAGTCGTCATTTGCGATGAATGCACTAGCGCACTGGATGTATCAGTGCAAGCGCAGATACTCAATTTACTCAAAGCAATCCAGGAGCGCACTCAAGTCGCATATCTGTTTATCACTCATGACTTGAGCGTCGTCGGCTATATTGCAGACCGCGTCGCCGTCATGCGCCAAGGCAAAATTATTGAGGAAGCGCCGACGGAGCAGCTTTTTGCCGCGCCGCAGCAAGCGTATACACGCACACTGCTCAACGCGGCACCGATGTTTTAGCTCAACGCGACTGCTGTCTGTTTGAGTATTTCCTGCCACGTATTGCTCGGCGCGATCGGCGTTTTGAATTCGACCGTGACGCTCTTGCCCAGATGCGGGAATGTCTTGCCACGCGGAAGGACGTCTTGAGCGCCGGTCAGCCGCACGGGTATAACCGGCACATTGAGCTGATTTGCCAGTAGCGCGAATGTCGGCTTGAGCACACCGAGGATGCCGTCGATTGAACGCGTGCCCTCGGGGAAGATCACCATTTTGCGCCCTGCGCGCAGAGTCGCCGCGACTGCTTGAATTGACGCGCCGAGCTGGCCATTGATATCCATGCTGATGACATTATGACGGCGCGCCATGAAGCGCAGCATCGGCCGTTCGGCAAATTTCGCCGTCGCAAAGAAGAATGTATCGCGACGCGCATTGTGATTCAATCCGGCGGCGACGAAGAATGAATCCAGCAAGCTCGTGTGATTCGGCGCGAGGATGCATGCGCCTGTGGGGATATTCTCCTTGCCGACAATCTTGAGATGGCTGATCATCCGGAGCATCGCAGACGTCGTCGCAAGCAATGAGCAATGCGTGACGCTAGTACGCGGGAGGCGGTAATTCTGGTCGATTTCGCGTTTCAGCAATCCCGCAATCCACTCCGCATTCGCATCCTCGCCGCCACTGACGACGGCATCGCCATTGACATCGAACTGCTGCAGATACTGCGCGAGCTGTCCGACAGTCGGATAATCCGCGAGGAGCGTATCCGGGAATGTCCGGTTATAGCATTCATTCAGATAGCTGCCCAGTGCAATTTTTCCCAATGAATCGACGCCGAGATCCAGCTCAAAATGCGAATTGGGGACAATGCTTACATCTGCGTGTTCCGGCTTGAGATACTCAGTGAGTAGCTTGTAGCTCTCGCTTGCAGTCAGCGTCTTCTCCGCGTCAGTCAATGCAACCGCATCCTCCTTCTTCTTGCTTTGATGCTGCCCATTGAGCAGCGCAGGCAGCTCGTGACGGCGGATTTTGCCCAAGCGCGTGCGCGGCAGCGGATCGGAGATAAAGCAGCACTGCAACACGCGCTTATATGACACTGCCGCGACATTATATGGCTCAATCACCATATCCGTCAAGCTCTCCTGGATATTGACAATATGCCGGCGGCGCAACGTCGCCATATCGGGCACAATCAATGCCGCCAAGCCGTTTTTGCCAGTCGTGATCGCGCATTCGCTGATCATGCCGTCCGCTATCTTGAGCAGCTTTTCCTCAATTTCATTCGGGTTGATATTCTTGCCATTGTCCAGGACGATGATTTCCTTCTTGCGGCCAGTGACATGGAGACGTCCGCCACGATCGATATAGCCCAAATCGCCGGTGTGTAGCCATCCGTCCTCATCAAACATCGCGGCGGTCTCTTCCGGGCGATTGTAATAGCCTTGCATGACATTGCTGCCTTTGACAGTGATTTCACCATCCTGCAGCTTGACTTGGTTGCACGCAATCGGCACACCGACCGATCCATGCGCTTTCTTATTCGGCGGCGGAGCGGCGATAATCGGGCTGGTTTCAGACATGCCATAGCCATTCATCAGCTCAAAGCCCAGCGCGTCCATCGCATCCGAAATCTCCCGTGGCAATGCCGCGCCACCGCAGATGCAATAGCGCAGGCTTCCGCCCATCTTTTCATGAATTACATGGAAAATCTTGTGGCCCAGCTTGCGCGAACCAATCATCTTCGAAAACGCAAATAGCGAGCGTGCGATAAATGACCCACGCATCTTGTTCTTGAT
>CAVGNO010000021.1:5198-18456 GCA_963630475.1 Blautia faecis
GATGTGGAACTGCTGCAGCGTCGCCATAATCGATGCGCCGTCCAATTTCGGGATCAGCACTGACTGCGCGCCAATCGAAAGAGGCACAAGCATCGTGCCCTGCAACGGCAAAATGTGATGCATCGGCAAAATCACAATGATGCGGTCCTCGGAATTGAAATACGGCGTCTGTACTGTCACCGCATCAATATTGGACTGCAAATTGCCAAATGACAGCATCGCGCCCTTGGGCGTGCCTGTCGTCCCCGACGTGTAAATGATTACGCCAGTCTCGTCCGCTGAAAATTCACCGTGTTCAAGTTTCCCTTCAGGCGCACTCGGCACTTCAACTTCGTCCATGCGCAGCACTTGCGCATGGCATTTCGTACAATGCGATAACGCTTCGCGCACACGCGGCTCCGTCAATGCACTCACCCAAATCGCAACCGGCGTGCAGTCCTCCAAGACATAACGAATCTCATCCGCAGTCGATTGCGCATCAACCGGCACTGGAATCATCCGGCGATGCCATATCGCATAAAATGAACAAAACCAATAGAGCGAATTCTCCGCTATTATCGCAACGCGGTCATGAACGCCCTCCGATGGCAATAGCTTCCCATAGCACTGCGATGCCCAAATCAATTGATGATAATTGTATACACCACCGGGAAAATGAACTGCCGGACGTTCAGAATCAACTAAATAACGCATAATGCTTCGTTGTACAGAGAAATTGCATGATTGTTGTTTATTTGTCATAATATACGCCTTTTATTTCCATTTTTGCGACACTATCACAGATTTTGTCGCAAAAAAAAATCAACTTCATCGTAGACATTGGAAATCCTCTAGAAATGTTACATATTACCACTTCGCCGTTATCAAGGTATTTTCAGAACAAAGAATCTGTACACTAACACATTTCTTCATTGATTTATGAGCAAGGCTGTAAATTGGCAAGGCAAGTGGATTACTTCGACAGTGATGCCTCCGGATGGCATCAAGACATTTCACTGGAGTCCAGTTCCCAGCTATGGCGCGCCATGGTTGCGTACGGTCTTTGAGTGCCCAGCGAAATTGAAGACAACGCGGCTGTGCATTGCGGCGCCGGGGTGGTTTGAGTGCTATATCAACGGCAAGCGCGTCGGCGATCAAGTATTAGCGCCGATCACCGACCAATTTACAAAGCATGTCAGTTACTTGGTCTTTGACGTCACGAAGTTGCTTAAGCCGGGGAAGAATGCGATTGCAGTGTTGATAGGAAATGGCTGGTATAACTGCCAGACGCCCGAAGTATGGCAGTTCCATGATGCTCCATGGCGCAATATTCCGTCGCTGCTACTGCAGATTGAGGAGACTGCCAGCGGGACTGTATTGCTTGCATCTGACCAGACTTGGAAGGGCGTCAAGAGCAAAGTCTATTTCAATGCGCTGCGCAATGGCGAATATCAGGATTTGCGCATCAATGACGACGGCGTCTCAACGCTCGATTTTGACGACAGCGCTGCTCCGCATGTCGAGATTGCGAATCCGCCACCGGGCGCGCTGATCGAGCAGACTTGCGAGCAATGCGCTGTTATTGAGCGCATTGAGCCGGTTGGCGATCCGACGAGATTCGACAATCAATATCTTGAAAATAAAAGTCTTATTGTCTATGACTTCGGCCGCAACATCACGGGGTGGTGTGAAATTGACGCGGATGCGCTTGAAGGCGATAATATCACTATAAGCTACTCTGAAAAGATAGATTTCCAGGGCATGCTAAATCGCGAAAATATCGACCAGTTCGTCCGCAACAGCGATTTCCAGATGGACCGGTACATTTTTGCGGGCAAGAAAGCGACGGAATTGCATCCGCACTTTACTTATCATGGCTTCCGCTATGCCGCAGTCAATATCCCTAAGCATGTTCTAGAGAACGCCAAGCCGAGCAAAAAGCAATTCAAAGTAACTGCGTGCTTCATCCACAACAAATTCAACGCGATCGGGAGTTTCCACACGGATGGCAACCAGATGCTGGATGCAGTCCTGCAGATGAACCGCCACACTTACTTGTGCAATTATACCGGCATCCCGACTGACTGCCCACATCGCGAAAAGAATGGCTGGACTGGCGACGCAAATCTCGCATTCGAGACTGGCGCGTGGAATTTCGACATCAGCCACGCATCAGAGCATTTCAGCCAAGTGCTCATGGATACGCAGCGCCGTACGGGACAGCTGTGCGGTATCGCGCCAACCGGCGGATGGGGATACAACTGGGGCAGCGGCCCGGCATGGGACTCCTATATCTTCGAAGCCGCATACCAAAACTGGATGATGTTCGGCGATGACAGCATTATCCGCAAGCACTATGACGGCATGGCACTCTATCTGGATTACTGCCGCAAGTGGCATGACAAGGACGGCGTTGTCAATTTCGGCATTGGCGACTGGTGCCCATTCCGCAACAGCACATATCCGAGTGTCGGCCTGACTTCCTCGGGATTCTACTATCAAGACACTCTCCGCATGGCGCAATTTGCTCAAGTGCTTGGCAAAAAGAACGATGCGAAGAAATATACTGCGGAAGCCCAACGCATCAGCGATGGCATCAACCGTGAATTTGCGCAGGACGATGGCGGATATGACAACAACAGCTTGACTGCGCTGGCAGCGCCGCTCTATTTCGGCTTTGCAAAAGATTCCAAGAAGACACTCGCGAAGCTCGTCGCGTTAATGCGCAAAGATCATCATATCTCCGATTACGGCATCCTCGGCGCAAAATTCGTCCTGCGTGCACTTGGCGACAACGGCTATAAGGACGACTTACTCAAAGTGCTTACGCAGCCGGAATTGCCCGGATGGGGCTACTGGGTGAAGATTGGCGCAACGACATTCCGCGAACACTGGGATGGCAAAGCATCACAATGCCATATCATGTTCGGCGATCCCTCCGCTTGTATCTACCGCTACTTCGCCGGTATCGCGCCGACCAAACCGGGATTCAAGGAATTCACGCTGACGCCTGCAACCAACCTCAAGGAACTACCGGATTTCGATTGTACATACGACAGTGCAAGCGGCACAATCCGCAGTGCGCTCAAGAGTGCAAAAGATGGCAAACGCCAGTACACATGCGCGGTTCCGGAAGGCACGACAGCGATTCTGACACTGAATGGGAAGACACACTCGCTCTCCGCTGGTGAGCATAAATTCAATCTGTAATCCTTCTTCCCAGTGTCTTTAGTTACAAAATTTTCATTCAATTTCAGTCAATTATGAGCAAAGCAGTAAATTGGCAAGGCAAGTGGATTACTTCGACAGTGATGCCTTTGGATGGCCTTCCGCTGACCAATGTGGGCTCTGTCCCCAGCTATGGCGCACCATGGCTACGCACGACATTCGAATGCCCCGCGAAAATCAAAGCGACGCGGCTATGCATCGCGGCACCCGGATGGTTTGAGTGCTACATCAACGGCGACCGCGTCGGCGACCAAGTCCTCGCGCCGGTTGTCACACAGTTCACCGAGCACATCGGATACATGGTCTTCGACGTCACCAAGCAACTCAAGCCGGGCAAAAATGCGATAGCAGTCCTCCTCGGCAATGGCTGGTATAACTGCCAGACTCGCGATGCATGGCAATTCCATGATGCATCTTGGCGCAATTTTCCACCGCTGCTTCTCCAGATCGAAGAGACTGCCAGCGGCAAAGTGCTGCTCAAATCCGGAGATGACTGGAAAGCCGCAAAAAGCCAAGTCATCTGCAACTCATTGCGCAATGGCGAAACAATCGATACGCGTATCAATGATGACGGCGTCTCGACTATCGAATTTGATGACAGCGCACTGCCGTATGCCACTATCATCAACCCGCCGCCAGGTGATCTTCTCGAGCAGGAATGCGAATCATGCGTCATCACCGAGCGCATCGCGCCAGTCGCACGCCAGGATTTCAACTCCGAATTCGTCGTCTATGACTTTGGGAGAAACATCACCGGGTGGTGTGAGATTGATGCGCAAGGCGCAGCCGGCACAGAGTTCTCACTGGAATACCGCGAACAAGTCGGTGACGATGGCATTCCAGTCTCCTACAATATCAATGCATGCGCAGATAAAGAGAATTTCCAGCGGGACAAATACATCCTCTCCGGCGCTAAAATCCAGACTGGGCTGCATCCGCACTTCACATACCACGGCTTCCGCTATGTCAAAGTGAATTATCAGCCTTCCACTTGGACTGACGCGCCATTCAAGAAGTTGCTCAAGATCACTGCGTGCTTTATCCACAACGATTTCAAGCAAGCAGGACACTTCCACACTGACAGCAATCCGATGTTGCAGTCAATCCAGGATATGAATTGCTACACATATTTGTGCAACTTCACCGGAATTCCAACCGACTGCCCGCATCGCGAAAAACATGGCTGGACAGGTGACGCAAATCTCGCATTCGAGACTGGCGCATGGAATTTCGACACCAGCCGCGCATCCGCTCATTTCAGCCAAGTCCTCATGGATGCACAGCGTCCGTCCGGACAGCTCCCCGGCATCGCACCCACCGGCGGCTGGGGTTACAACTGGGGCAGCGGCCCAGCGTGGGACTCCTATATCTTCGAAGCCGCATACCAGAACTGGATGATGGCCGGCGATGACAGCATTATCCGCAAGCACTATGACGGCATGGCGCTCTATCTGGATTACTGCCGCAAGTGGCACGATGTCGATGGCGTCGTCTCATTCGGTCTAGGCGACTGGTGCCCATACCGCAGTGAGACAATCCCCGACATTGCTCTGACGTCCTCCGGATTCTACTATCAGGACACCGTCCGCATGGCAGAATTCGCCGCATTGCTCGGCAAAAAGGAAGACGCAAAGAAGTACACTGCGGAAGCCAAACGCATCCGCGATGCCATCAACGGAAAATTTGCACAGGAAGATGGCGGATATGACAACAACAGCCTCACTGCACTAGCGACTCCACTCTATTTCGGCTTTGCAAAGAATCCCAAGAAGACGCTTGCAAAGCTGGTTGCGCTCGTACGCAAGCTCAAGCATATCTCCGATTACGGCATCCTCGGCGCTAAATTTGTCCTGCGCGCACTCGGTGAAAATGGCTATAAGGACGACCTGCTCAAAGTGATTACACAGCCCGAAATGCCGGGATGGGGCTACTGGATCAAAGTCGGAGCGACGACATTCCGCGAAGACTGGAATGGCACTTCTTCGCAATGCCATATCATGTTCGGCGATCCATCCGCTTGCCTCTACCGCTATTTCGCGGGTATCGCGCCGACTAAACCAGGCTTCAAGGAATTCACGCTCACGCCTGCGACTGACATCAAGGACCTCCCCGACTTCGACTGCGTCCACAACAGCCCGTACGGTGAAATCCGCAGTGCGCTCAAGACCTGCAAGAATGGCAAAAAACAATATATTTGCGTCATTCCCAAGGGCACAAGCGCTACACTCACACTGAATGGAAAGGAAGTTGCGCTTACCGAGGGTGAGTACGAGTACACTTTTTAACTGATTCATGAATTTTCTCAAGACAATCACAAACGGCATCTGGAAAGAGAGCCCCGTTCTCATCCTGATGCTGGGTATGTGCCCTACTCTGGCGACTTCGTCCAGTGCACGCACCGCAATCTTCATGGGACTTGCGACAACATTCGTCCTCGCATGCAGCAATTTTGCCGTATCAATCTTTCGCCGGATTATCCCCGACAAAGTGCGCATTCCTTGCTATATCGTGATTATCGCGACATTCGTCACGATTGTCCAGATGCTCATGGATGCGTATGCGCCCGCGGCATTGGTCAAAGCGCTAGGCATCTTCCTGCCGCTCATCACAGTCAATTGCATTGTGCTGGGGCGTGCGGAAGCATTTGCGTCCAAGCACAATCCATTCCTCTCGCTCTGCGACGGACTGGGCATGGGCATCGGCTTCACACTCACGCTGACTTGCTTGGGCGCAGTGCGTGAATTCATCGCATGCGGGACACTCTTTGAATTGATTGTCGTGCCGAACTGGCAAGGCATTACGCTGATGCAGTTTGCGCCCGGAGCATTCATTGTGCTCGGTCTCTTCATGGCATTAATCAACGCAAAAAAGCGCCGCGAAGCCGCCAAAGCCGGCGTGCGCTATGAACCTCCGGCAGAATTGAATTGCGCAAGCTGCCACATCTGCAATCTCGGCAAATAGCTCTATCATCGTATCCAAGAAGACATTCCAAAAATCACTACAAAAAGGAATAATCATGGTCAAACCACAAATCATCTTCATGCCGCACGCAAACATCCAGTATTCACAGCTGGCTCCGGAGCGCCGCGCATGGGTATGCGAAAACTGCTATCGTCCGCTCTTCGAGCTCGTGCGTGATAACAACTACAAAATCGCGTTCGAAGCATCTGGCCGCACTCTCGAAGTAATGGCGGAAGAAGCGCCTGCGGTGCTTGCGCTGCTCAAGGATCTGTGCCAGAAGGGTCAAGTTGAACCGATCGGCTCGCCATTCATCCATGTCATGCTCGCCAATATCCCCCAGGAAGTCGGTCTGGCCGCACTCAAGCACGGTCTGGATGCGTGGGAGAAATACACTGGCGTGCGCCCCGTCACTGGCTGGAACCCCGAATGCGGCTGGGCAGGCTATCTGCCGGATCTCTTCATCGAAGCCGGTTACAAAAATCTGGTCATGGACGCCGACTCCTTCTTCCTGTCCTATCCGCAAATCCGCCAAGCAACCGGGCTGGCATACGATGTGCAGGGACACAGCAACAAGAACGCACTCTTCAAGATCGAGAATTTCATCGCGGACAAGCCGGAATTCCTTAAGTATCTGACCAATCCGTCTGTCGCACCTAATGGTCTGAAGCTCGTGATGCGCAGTGACTGCATGGCCAACCCGATGCTGTGGTATCTCATGGGCGCGACTGAAGGACAGCGCGAGCAGCCCATCCAGCTCTCCGAAATCAAGGAGATGCTCACGACATGGCAGAGCCGCATCGCAACCACCGGCAAATACATCATGCCGTACGCCGAAGATGCCGAATACATCGGTTCCAGCGCATACTTCTACGTCAAGCAATTCAACCAAGCGCGCTTCTTCGAACCAGAGCCGGGTAGCATCAAGCGTTTCAAGGAACTCCTCGATACCGCAATCGCGCTGGGATACGACTTTGCAACGCCGTCGCAAGTCATCGACGAAGCAAAGGAACTCATCCCCAATCCCGATATCGACAATATCGAAAACGGCTGCGCTTGGCACGGCGGTACTGCGAAAGCATGGGCTAACACGTCCTACTCGCGCATCCTCGACCCCGTCTGCCGCAATATCCTCGACGGCTTCCTCGCACTCCAGAAGAAGATTGGCGACACCGCCGAACTGCAAGCCGCACTGGCAGCAGTCACCAGCGCATACGTCTCTGATGCGCGTTGGCCACCGCTGCCGACTTCGCCCGGACGCTTCAATGTCCGCGAAGCAATCGACGACCTCAAGAAAGCCAATACGCTCCTGGGCGCCGCAATGGAAAAAGCCGGAATTGCCGCAAAGCGCGCAATCTACTCCGCGCCGTTGATGAATACCGAAATTGCACTGGTCGAGAAGACTCTCATGGACCAGGAGTATTTCGGCGAGTAGCCTGAAGCACTCAAATTCTGCCACGAAGAACGCAAAATTCGTGCTTTTCGTGGCAGATACACCCCAAACGGAAAATCATTATGTCTGCATTCTGTCCAATCATTGATCTGCATACTGGCGAATGTTCTGGAGAGATAGAAGATATTGCCCGGTCGGTTCACCCGTCCGGGCTTGTCGTTTATTTCCGCGGACACTTGAATGCGCACCCACAAGGATTAAATGGACAGAGTGACGCCGAGTATGTTGCACAGCAGATTGCGGCGTACGGCACGGATTATATCGCAAAGCTGAATGGATCATTCCTCATCGGCGTATTCGACACATCGTCGCATAGCCTGCGGCTGTATCGCGATCAGCTTGGTCAGCAACAAGCATATTATGCGGTCGTCAATGACACGAAAATCTTTTTCAGCGACAATATCAGTGACATCCGGCGCGCGCTGAACGCCAACGGCATCCAATGCACCGTATGCCGCACTGCGCTTGGCGAGTATTTCCTCATGGGATACACCAGTTGCGCAGGAACTGTCTATAATGAAATCCAGAGCATCAATGCCGCGAACGAAGTGAGGTTCATGCCCAACGGCGCATGCGTCAAATCGCGCTACTGGTATCCCGATTATAACGGCGGCGAAAAAATCACGCGCGAAGACGCACTCGAGCATGCCACCGCGCTGATCAAGCAAAGCATTGCGCGATGCATCGCAAACAGCGCACACGCAGACTTCATGCTCTCCGGCGGCATTGACTCCGGCGTCGTCGCGGGACTAGTCAGCGAATTCTTCCCGGACGCAGATCGTATCGCGCATACTATCGAACTGCCCGGCAGCCCTTATGATGAATCAACGCTTGCAGAAGGCACTGCAAAACGCTGCAATATCCCGTTGCATAAACAGCGCCTCACTGCAGCAGACATCGATAAACTCGAAACGCTGATAGCTGTCGCCGACCAGCCTTTTGCCGACTCTTCGCTGTTGCCGACCTATATCGCATGCACTGCCAGCGTTAAAAATGCGCTGTTCACCGGCGATGGCGGCGACGAACTCTTCGGCGGCTACCGCCGCTATCAAGCAATGATTATGCGCGGCAAGCTTCCGGCGTGTATCGACCGCGCATTCCGGCCATTCGCAAAACTCTTCGCAATGTGTCTCCCCGATGGCTGCAACAGCCGCAGCAGACTGGCGACACTGAAACGCTCGCTCAATGTGATGAGCAAGCCATATCTTGAAGCGTATGCGAGCTTCCAGGCAATCGCGGATAAATCGTTGATCGCAAAACTGCTGCCCGGCACGCTACTGGATGAGCCGCTCAATACTTGGGAAGTTTTTGACGAATATACGACCAATTGGAAGCATCACGTCAATAGCTTATTCCGTAAATCCAACGCGCTGGATCTCACGTTCTATCTGCCAGACGACGGCTTCCTTAAAACCGCAATCGCATGCCAAACCGCAAATAAGCAGCTGCTCTGCCCACTGCTCGACCTCGATGTCGCAAATTTCGCACTCGCGCTGCCCGATGACATGCGCATCACGACAAAATTCAACAAAGTCATCCTCCGCGCGCTCGGCGGAAAATATCTCGATCCGAAAATTCTGACAATGCAAAAACGCGGCTTCGGCATCCCAATCGCACACTGGTTCCGCAATGAGCTGTCACAACGCATTACAGAGATTGTAAACACCGCGAAGGACTGGGATTGTCTGAATTTATTCGAGACTAATTTTTTGCACAAAGTCGCAAAGGAGCATATCGCCGGCCAAGCAGATCACGCGGCATTGCTCTGGGCTGTATGGTGTTACTATATCTGGATTCGCAATCATAAAGCGATCGGATTCCCACAGCCATAACCATCCGCGACATCACGTATCAAAAAAACATTTAGTTTTAGCAAATTTAGACGATAAAAGACTATCTACAGAATATATTATGCGCCATGACGGAAACCAAGGCGGTTTCCGCATTTGAGCGCACCGAAAAATCAAGGTATTTACATATATGGACTTCAACAAGGGGAACTGGAATAAAGAAGTCAATGTCCGTGACTTCATCCAGCGCAACTATACTCCGTATGATGGCGGCAAGGACTTTTTAGCCGCCCCGACCTCCCGCACCATCGATCTGTGGAATCAGTTATTGTCGATGATGAAAGTGGAACGTGAGCGCAAAGGCGTTTACGATATTGACGAAAAGACGATTTCGACCATCGCTTCACACGACGCCGGATACATCAACCGCGACCTCGAGCAGATTGTCGGTTTGCAGACAGATGCGCCGTTGAAGCGAGCGATCATGCCCTTTGGCGGCATCCGACTGGTTCACACACAGCTTGAAGCTTACGGCCGCAAGATGGACCCGATCGTCGATCACGTCTTCAAATACCGCAAGACTCACAATGACGGCGTATTCGATGTCTATACCGACGCGATGAAGCGCGCACGCCATGCCGGCATCATCACCGGCCTCCCGGATGCATACGGCCGCGGCCGCATCATCGGCGACTACCGCCGTGTCGCACTCTATGGTGTCGATTACTTGATTGAGCAGAAGCTTGCCGCAAAGCAGCACATGGTCATCGATGTCATGGACTCCGACCATATCCGCAAGCGCGAGGAGATTGCCGAGCAAATCAAAGCATTGGGCGAACTCAAGGAGATGGCGGCTAAATATGGCTTCGACATCTCGAAACCGGCACAGAATACCAAAGAAGCGATTCAGTGGCTCTACTTCGGCTATCTCGCTGCCGTGAAGGAACAAAACGGCGCGGCGATGTCGCTGGGCCGTACTTCGACCTTCCTCGACTGCTATGCCGAACGCGATTTGCGCGAAGGCGTCTTCACCGAAGAGCAAATCCAGGAGATGGTCGATCACTTCATCATGAAGCTGCGCATTGTCCGCTTCCTGCGCGTCCCCGCATACGACGAACTCTTCTCGGGCGACCCGACATGGGTCACCGAATCCATCGGCGGTATGTCCATTGACGGACGCCACATGGTCACCAAGATGTCCTACCGCTTCCTGCATACGCTCGTCAATCTCGGCCCGGCACCGGAGCCGAACCTGACTATTTTGTGGAGCCCGCGCTTGCCGGAAAACTTCAAGCACTACTGCACGGAAATCTCCGTTGCGACATCGTCCATCCAGTATGAGAATGACGACCTCATGCGCGCTAAATTCGGCGACGACTACGGCATCGCATGCTGCGTCTCCGCCATGCGCATCGGCAAGCAGATGCAATTCTTCGGCGCGCGCTGCAATCTGGCCAAAGCGCTGCTCTACGCAATCAACGGCGGCCGCGATGTCAAGTGCGGCAATGAGCAAATGGCACCCGCAATCCCGCTGCTCGCCAGCCAGGAAGTGCTCAATTACGACGATGTCATGCGTAATTTTGACCAGATCACCGACTGGCTCTCCAAGCTCTACATCGATACGCTCAATATCATCCACTACATGCATGACAAGTACTGCTATGAGCGCATCGAGATGGCGCTGCACGACGAGGAGATTGTCCGCACAATGGCCGGCGGCATCGCAGGTCTCTCCGTGCTGGTCGATAGCCTCTCCGCAATTAAGTACGCGAAAGTGAAGCCGGTGCTCAATGAAGCCGGCCTGGCCGTCGATTTCGTCACCGAAGGCGAGTTCCCCAAATATGGCAATGACGACGACCGCGTCGATCAAATCGCTGTCGAAGTCGTCAAGAGCTTCCAGAAGAAGCTGGCAAGCCACTACGCTTACCGCCATTCGCGTCCGACGATGTCCATCCTCACCATCACTTCCAACGTGATGTACGGCAAGAAGACCGCTTCCACGCCGGATGGCCGCAAGGCCGGTCAGCCCTTTGCGCCGGGCGCAAACCCGATGCACGGCCGCGACACCAACGGCGCAGTCGCGTCACTCAAATCGGTCTCGAAACTGCCGTACGACTACGCAGAAGACGGCATCTCCAACACATTCTCCATCGTGCCGGATTCACTGGGCAAGAGCGAGACGGAGAAGGAATCAAACCTCATCACACTGCTCGACGGCTATTTCACCGAAGGCGGCCATCACCTCAATGTCAATGTCCTCAAGCGCGAAGTGTTGCTTGACGCGATGGATCACCCCGAGAAGTATCCGCAGCTGACCATCCGTGTCTCCGGATACGCAGTGAACTTCATCAAGCTGACGCGTGAGCAGCAACTCGATGTCGTCAGCCGTACATTCCATCAGAAATTCTAAAAGTGAGTACGCTCGGCCGTATCCATTCTTTTGAGAGTTTCGGAACCCTCGACGGACCGGGCGTACGATACGTCGTATTCTTTCAGGGATGCCGACTGCGCTGCCGTTATTGCCATAACCCCGATACGTGGGATTGCAATGGCGGTAGCGTCGTCAGCTCCGAAGATGTCGTCAAACGCATCGTCTCCTGCCGCAATTTCCTCAGCGGTGGCGTCACATTGTCCGGTGGCGAACCGCTACTGCAACCAGAATTTGCAAGCGATATAATCAGACGGTGTCATGACGAAAAGCTGCATGTCGCGCTGGATACTGCGGGCTCTTTGCCACTTGAGCAATCCGCAAGCGTTATCGATCTGGCAGATATGCTCCTGCTTGATATCAAAGCACTCGATGGCCAGCTCTGCCGCGAACTGACCGGCCATGGCAATGCCGAAACGCTCGCGACTCTCGATTATTGCGAAAAGACCAATAAACGCGTGTGGATCCGCCATGTCATCGTGCCCGGCTGGACCCTCCAACACGACCGCCTCGCCGCAGTCGCAAAACATCTGAAGAATTATAAATGCGTCGAACGCATCGACTTGCTACCATTTCACAAGATGGCGGAATATAAATGGGAACACCTCGGCATTGTCAATACACTCAAGGATACTCCCGAACCCACCGCCGATGAAATCGCCGCCGCTAATCAGCTGTTTTTTTAACGGATTTTAACGGATTCTAACGGATTCCGTCCCCCCCCTCCGTTTCCGTTATCCTCCGTTTCCGTGGGAAAATCCGTTTTCCTCCGTTAATTTCCGTCATCCTCCGTTTCCGTTGAAATCATTTTTCATCACGCATGAGCGCATAACCTGTGTTATACGCCCAGACATTGCGATTACCGCATGAACCATCGCCATACAGCATATTGGCAAATTTCATGCTGTAATGACGCGCAATGCTATTCTTATTGCGCTCCATAGAGTTTAAAAAAACACCGTTCCACCCATCATACCCCCTTACATTCGGCCAATGTGCATCCATTACAATGGTAACCACTGACGGAGAGTATATGCCATCCCACTTCCATGTACCATAAGGCGTCAACCCAGCAGCCTGATTCATTCCATAGCTACTACCCTTCTCATTTGCAGCCTTGTCTGGGCAGTACAAAACATTCCATTGCATTTGAGTAAAATTGGTTAAGTAATTCTTCCAATTCCAACCATACTGTGGATCAGCCCAATACACCGCAGGAGGATATACCTTGTATTCGTCGCCGTAGAATGCCATATAGAGCCCTATCTGCTTCAAGTTGTTGATGCATTGCGTGCCACGCGCTTTCTCACGCGCTTTGCTCAATGCCGGCAAAAGCATCGATGCTAAAATTGCAATAATCGCAATAACAACAAGCAACTCTATGAGTGTAAATGAGTTACGATTTGTTACACAATGGGGGGG
>CAVGNO010000022.1:0-3156 GCA_963630475.1 Blautia faecis
CAATAACAGATGCGCTCTGTGTCATCGACAAAATTGACACCGTTAAGCGGTGACGGCAGGGTAGGTTCACCCAGATATGGGACTGAGAAGTCCATTTCCGGCAACTTATCCAAGTCGACATTGATGTTTTCGGGGAGCATATTATTATAGTTTTTAGAGGGTTTCTGCGGTACAGTCCGCGTACGGCAAACTATAATACAATTATTCCGTTACGCAGGCGGAAAAACTCGATTTTTAAGCACGTTTTATCAAAAGCTTTGCATGGCATTCCGACATCAACAGGCAAATTTCGGGAAACAATTTGGCACCGGGCCATTGCCGAATGAGACATCGGTCACTGGCGAGCTACTGCACGTGATATTTTCCAATCCGGAGAGTGGCTATGGCGTCGCACGGCTTCGGCGCGAAGATCAGCCTGGCGAAATCATGGTCGCCGGCACGCTCAATGGCGCAATGGAGGGGATGATGCTGGAACTCACCGGCCACTGGGTGGAGCATCCCGAACACGGCCGGCAATTCCAAGTAACTGGAAGCCAGGCTGTTCTGCCATCCACAAAACAGGGTATTCTGCGTTATCTGGCATCCGGCATTATACCTGGCATCTCAAAGAGATATGCAGCGCAGATTGTCAATCGCTTTGGCTTGGAGTCACTTAATATTATCGATAATGCGCCGGATCGCTTGAAGGAAATTCGCGGATTTGGCGAAAAGCGCGTCGATCAAATCAAGTCGGCTTGGGTGACGCAGCATGCCGACCGCGATGCAGTCGTCTTCTTGCAAGGCTTCAATATCTCGCCTGCGCTCTGTAAACGTATAATCGCGCGCTATACTGCTGTCGCCGCGCCGGAAATTATTCGCCGCAATCCATATCGCCTTGCATCCGAAGTGGATGGAATCGGTTTTCTGACTGCTGACCGGATTGCCGCATCAGTTGGCATCAGCAAGGATTCGCCTTTGCGCTTGAGTGCCGCTGCGCTCTATTGTCTCGAACAAGCATCGACTGACGGCCATACGGCATTGCCACCGGAACAACTCGTTGCCGCCATCACGGCATTACTGCAATGCGATGCAGCGCAAGCACAAATCGGCATTGACACCGCATTGCGGGATGGCAAAGTAATCCGCGATCTCTTCCCGGAAAATGCGGCGTATCAAATGCTCTATTACAGCCGCAAACTCTATAGTGCCGAGCGCCGGCTTGCGGAAAAACTTCGGATGCTGCTGACAGTCAAAGATCTGCCGCAGAAAGCACAATATCAAGACGATGATTTCGATGCAGTCGCGGAAGCGATGATTCGCCGTTTGCGCAAACGCGATAATAACACGCAAGTCGTGCTCAATGAAGAACAGCAGCAGGCGTGCAAATGCGCGGCTTCCAGCGCAATCTCCATTATCACCGGCGGCCCAGGTGTCGGCAAGACGACTGTGATTGCGCAAATTGTCCGCGAAGCATTGGAAAAACACTGGTTGCTGAAGCTTGCTGCGCCGACTGGCCGCGCTGCACGGCGCCTCAGCGAAAGCGCGGGATTGACCGCGACGACGATTCACCGGTTGCTTCAATATGAGCCGAAGTCGAAGAAGTTTTTTTATGGCGAAGATGCGCCGCTGCAATGCGATATGCTGATTATTGACGAAGTGTCGATGCTGGATATCTTCCTCGCGCGATCGCTGTTTGCCGCAGTGCCCCCCGGTACGCGCGTCGTGCTAGTCGGTGACCGCGACCAGCTGCCATCTGTCGGCCCCGGCGCGGTATTGCAGGATTTAATCAATTGCGGACGCATCCCGGTGACCGAGCTTAAGCGGATTTATCGCCAACGCGAGGGTAGCCGGATTGTCACTAGTGCGCATGATGTCAATCATGGCGTCATGCCGTCTTTGGCGAATCCGCCAAAGGGTACGCGCGGTGACTTCTATTTCTACGAGTACCGCGATGCGGCAGTGGCAGCCGAATTTACGCGGAAGCTGGTATGCAACCATATTCCGGCATTCTTCGGCTTTAATTCAATGGATGACATCCAAGTGCTTACGCCGATGCGGCGCGGCGACTGCGGTGTCAATGCACTCAACGAGAGTATCCAAGCGCTGCTCAATCCGCCCTCCGAAGAGAAGCCCGAGATTGTGCTCAATGGCGAAAATCCGCGCATCTTCCGACTTGGCGACCGCGTGATGCAAATCAAAAATAACTACGACAAACAGATTTATAATGGCGAGATGGGACGCATCATCAGCATGGATCCCGAAAAACGCTCCTTCTCGGTGCTCTTCGATCAATCGCGCGTGCAGTATAAAGCCGATGAGACCGACCAGCTTACGCTATGCTATGCTATCACAATCCATAAATCACAAGGCAGCGAATTCCCCGTTGTCGTGATGCCAATGCTGGATCAGCACCATATTATGCTTCAGCGCAATCTGCTCTATACCGGCATGACACGCGCAAAAAAGCTCTTCATCATCGTCGGTAGCCGCTTCGCAGTCCAGACCGCTGTAAAAAATAACACCCCGACAATGCGCATCTCAATGCTCCGCTACCGCATAGAAAAATGATGCTTCATACTGCGGTTATGTCGCTATTTGACAATGCGTTCTAACTATTTATTTATTTATTTATTTATTTATTTATTTATCCACTCCAGTTTCAAGCGGACTGGAGGCGGCGCGCTGCCCTCTTTGATTTCAACGCCCGGCGGAAGAATAAATTGCACTTTCACTTTGCGTGTCGCGTCCTCCTGTGGGAAGCCCGTGAGATCACAATATGCGATAATGCTCTGGCTATTAACAGGCTGCTTCTGTTTTATCGGTACTTTGACGACAATATCGACAGTATCCTTGTCGGCATCCTTGTTTGTGACTTGCAGTCTTCCGCTGTCATTCTGGTTCACCAAGTAATGGATGCGGAGATTTTGGAATGCGCGTAATTCGACATCAGTGCTGTCAGCGACACTGACATACATCGTGACATCCTGCGTCACCAATTTGACCGCATCATTGTCTCCCGAAATTTTATCTGGCAATTTGACTTCGGCTTTGCGTTCGAAATTGCCATTTTCGTTAATTTCGATTTTTTCCGTTTCAACTGCATTGATTTTTGCAAGCAGATATTTAGGACCGCGGATGATTGCGGTCTCATCGATCTTAACCGACACGGCTTTAGAG
>CAVGNO010000022.1:3166-10142 GCA_963630475.1 Blautia faecis
GCTTTAGAGGAATCTGACGCAATATATCTCGGGATGACTTTGACTTTTTTATTATCAATTTCATCCCAGACGATCTTTACTTCGATTTCATCCTTCACTTTTGAATGCTGGCGTAAAGCATCCTCGTCATTCATATGCACGGGTTTTATCCCGCGGATTTTGACTTGTGCCGGCTTTTCGAAGTCTTCACGATTCAGCGTCTTCGTTGTAATGTGCGGTGAATTGAAATGCGAGCATTTGCCGTATTCATTTACTTCGTCACAAATCAGCGGCTCATTCAGGATAATTCTGCCATTGATATTGATATTCTTGCGATCCAGGTTGTTATCCAATACTGTGATTGCAACGATTGCACGGGAAGGAGTTACACTCTTAAAGTAGTACTCATAAGGGCCTTTGACATTGTTCACGACCTCAATGCCGACTTCGACATCATTCCAGCGCCCGACATTGATGCTGTCTTCAAAGTTGAAATTCATCGCCGCCCACACGATAAATGCGAGCACGAATGCAAAGAGCTTGCGTTCGCGGTGAGCATTGAACAGCCGCCAGAGTCCGCGCCAGAAGCCCGTGCGCCGCTCCGCTTGCGATGCGTCGTTATTATTTGATTTTGTCTTTGACGCAGTCATATAAGTGCCTACTCTTCGCTATCCTTCTGTGATTCCGGGCCAACGAATGCCATTGAGCGCTGCAATACGCTCCGCTTGCCCTCGCTACTTGCGTCTTCCGAGGGCAGACCATAGAATTTGCACAAATTCTGATAGAGTTCACGTGGCGATCCCTGGCGTTTGATTTCACCGCTTTCGCAAATTGAGACACGGCCGGACTCCTCGGAGACGACTAGCACCCACGCATCGGGGACTTGCGCAGAGAGACCTAAGCCCGCATTGTGACGCGTATGCGCAATTTTCGCATCGTCGGCTTCAAATGCGGGGAAACGGCATCCCGCACGAATGATCATGCCATTGCGATTGATGATCACACCGCCATCATGCAACGGCGTGCCGGTGTAAAAGATCGTCCGCAGAAGCATCCAGTTGCTCTTGCACGAAAGCTCTTCGCCAATACCCGCGACACCCACTGCCGATGCGTCCAGTTCGCGCTGAATTTCAGTCGTCATCTGCAATGCGATCAACGCGCCGGTATTGCGGTCAGGCAAGTCCCGATATGGCAAGCCGTATTTAGTAAAAAGGTAGCTGCGCCAATTGTCATGCGTAGTCAATGCGCAGACCGTCTTAACGAGTTCATCGACCAGCTCCTGGCGTTTTTCATTGCGTTCCTTTGCATGTTCATTGCGGCTGTATGCCACATAACCGCGTGCAAGCCGAATCATCAGATGCCGCAAGTCATTTTGAAAGAGGAAAATACCTAACAGCGGCATTGCGAACGCCACGACGACATACATCATCTCAATCAGGAAGCCCAACTGGAAATATTTGCATAAGCCGTAGAGCGCTAGACAGATTGCATAAAAGACCGAATAGCCGAAATTCAATACATTGACACGTATGAAACGAAAGAGAATATAAAAGAAAATGGTCAAAAGCAGAACTTGCATCATGGATGGGAAGACATCCTTGAAGAAGTCTGTGCTTAACAACGTGTTGATGAATTCATTAACCGCGGTCATGACCATTTTCCATTACTGTGCGTTCTTCAGCATTGCGCGATTTGCTCACTTGTCATCAGCGCTTCGCGATGCAATGCGACATCATGCACGCGAAGGATTTCGCATTGATTTCGGCATGCCAGCGCGACTGCGAGTGTGCCGCCCAAGCGCGCTACCGGGCATTGTTCGCCGCAGAGACGTCCGATGAAGGACTTGCGCGATACGCCCAGTAGTGTCGCACAGCCAGTTTGATGCAATGTATCCAGATGTCGCAGGAGTGCAAAAATCTGCGCATCGCTTTTACCGAAGCCGATGCCGGGGTCGGCCATGAAGAATTCGCGCGGCAGTCCCGTTGCATCGCATGCTTGCGTGATTGTCTCGGTCAGCTGTGTTGTGACCGCATGCACTGCATCCTCTTCCGGCGGCAATTTTGCGCAATGCATCACGATGCATCCCGCCGAGTACTTTTTGAGGACCGCGCACATACTGTCATCCGCGAGGCATGAGACATCATTGATGATATCGGCACCCACGGCCAATGCCGCATCTGCGACATCTGCTTTTGATGTATCGACCGAGATCGGTATGTCGCTTTGTGCACGCAACGCTTCAATCACCGGCAGTACGCGGCGGCGTTCCTCTTCCGCATCAACCGGCGTATGTCCCGGCCGCGTACTCTCGCCGCCGATATCGATGACCGCAGCGCCGTGCTCAATCATTGCGTTTGCGTGTTCCAGTGCCGATTGCACGTGGAAGAACTGCCCGCCATCCGAAAATGAGTCCGGCGTGACATTGAGAATGCCCATCAACAGCGGTTTTCCTGCACAAAAATCAAATGCGCGGGAGCGAAAACGAAATTGATATTGCATCATACGTCGGAAATTACTCCCCGGGATCAAATTCCGCCAAGCCCGAGACAGGAATTGTGAGATACTGCAAGCCGCTCTTCAGCACGACTGGTGCAATAAAATTGCCCATTGCATCGAAGATGACGCCATGCCGCTCTTTTGCGCCGGCATTATCGACTGCGACTTTGTCGGAATCGCTGGCATTGACAATACAGCACTTGCGCGTGCAGAGGTCGGAGACTGGCACGACTTGACCATTGCTGTAGATTGCGGCGATTTCTTCATTTTCGCTTTCGGCAGTCACTAGCGCGAAGTCATTCTGCGGCAGATATGGGCGGAGACGTCCATGCAACAGTGTCATGCGATGCTGTTTCCAGAATTCCATCCAGAAATGGAGCATCTGCTGATGTTCGGCCGGCAAATTCAGCAAATCGACCGAGATTTGCGGTACGCTGAAGAGGATATTGAGGAATTGCCGCGCGGCCACTTCGACAGATTCGTCAGTACGCCACATCAGCATATCGGAATGTACTGGCGCATCACCGCAAGTCAAACGCAACGCGAGCGTGCGGATGCGGTTGCTATAGCAGTCGTCCGGGCAATCTGCCGCACGGAACATCGTGCCGTATTTACGAATCGCGGGGCCGTAGTAGCTCTGGCGGAATTCAATCAACGCATTGGGCTTTACTGCTTTGATGCGCGCAGTAGCTTCTTCAAGCAGCTTATCGACGGCTTCCGGGATGCTCTTGATATCACGTCCAGCGTAATTCTGCGCTTCCGCGGGATCTTTGCCGCCATTGCGGCTCAACACGATGGATGTCGAAAATGAGTCGATGAAATCGAGCTTCATGCCATCCAAATCCCATTCACGGATTGCGCGTTCATATATTCCTGCGAGGTAGTCGCGCACTTCAGGGAAGCGCGGATCCAGGCAGCAGCAGCTCGTGTCATCCCAAGTATAGAGGACTTTATCCTTGAATTCCTCATACTTTTTGCTCTTCATGCCGAGCAGTGATACTGCATACCACAGGATGTAATACATGCCCTTTTCGTGGATTTTCTTGATATGAGCAGTGAAGTCCGTGAAACGGTTGCGCGAGACTTCCCAGTCGCCGCAGAATGCATATCCGCGGTTGTTATCATCCGTCTGCCAGCCATCATCGAGAATGATGCCTTTGAAACCGTATTTAGCCGCTTCTTCCATTTGCTGCTCTATTGTAGCGGCAAACAGATTCTGATGCCAAGTATACCAGCTTGAATAGACAGGCTCGTAAGCTAGCGCAGGAATCTTCGCGGCCGGATTGCCGCATTCCTCCTGGAACCACTTGGTGATATCGGCCAATGTATCCGCATAGAATTGCGGCCGGCGGTCAATGCGCACAACCGCATGATACTCGCTTAACGGCGCATCGGGCTCGCTGAAGAATTTTATCCGCAATGCTATCCTGCCATTTTCCTCGATGACGCCCGAACTAATCAGGACTTTACGCTTCACTTCGGAAACTGCGATTGCCAAGCGGTTGATGCCGGATGGATTGATCATGCAAAATGACGGTTCGTTACTGGCTAATTCACTAGTCATACTTCCCGACCATTCCGCCGGCAATGCAGTCGCACGCAAATCACCAGTCACAAAACGATAATCGATATCGCCCTTTTCAAAATCCGTGCTGACCGTGAAACACTCCGGTGCGACCGGTGTGTCACTTTTCAAATCAATCACGAGCTCATCCAGCTGCGGCGCAATATTACGCATCCGCAATACAGGTTGAGACCAATGCTTCAGCTGTTGTACGACCTTGAACTCTATCGTGCACATAGTATTGAAGAAATAGTGAAGGGATTATTTATGACCGTGAGCGTGACTGCAATCGCATCCGCCATCGTGTTCTTCCATGAAGGGAATGGCGGAAGAAAAATCTTCTAGGTTGTAGTGGATGATATTCTCCGGCTTCGCCATACGGCAGAGCTCTACATGGCTCTCCGCAAAAAAATGCTCCGCTAGAGAATCGTGATAATCCGAAAATACGACGACACGCACAATGCCAACTGCAATCAGTGCTTTCGCGCATGCCGTACAAGGCATGTTCGTGACGTATGCCGTCGCGCCCTCAAGCGCCATGCCGTGACGCGCTGCTTGGCAAATCGCATTTATCTCCGCATGATTCGTGCGCACACAGTGGTTGTCTACAACCAAACAGCCATCTGAATAACAATGAGGAGTACCCGGCAAAGAACCGTTGTACCCCGTCGAAAGAACATGATGATCACGCGCAATAACACAGCCGCAATGCATTCGCGGACACGTCGCGCGCTCTGATGCCAACATCGCCAGCTTCAAAAAATATGTGTCCCAGTCGGGACGCCATGCCGGCTCGCCACTGCACTTCTTCTCAATGTTCATGGGAGATAACCTAAAACATGAGGAAACACAACATACGGAACAGCTGAAAACTGTTCCGTATGCTTGTTCAATTTACACTATTTTACTACTTGATACCGTCCACTTCAATTTATTCGAAGATTTCCGCGTCGATGTCGTCTTCGAGCTTGAGGTCGGAGGAGTTCCAGATCTTGTCCTTCAATGCGGGATCGGCTTGAATCGAACGATCCTGGACGCGCTCCAGATAGCGGCGCATCTGCTTGCCGAGTTTGTCGAAGCATCCCCCGATGACGACATTCACATTTGCGCCGACGCAGCTCGCGTTGAAATTGACATTTTTGCCGTTGAGGACGGCTTCGCATTTCGCGCGACCGCGCTCTTCGGACACGACCATACGGAGGCTCGAGAGTTTCTCAAAATCGCTACCGAGTGAGTTAGCCAGCTTTTCTGCGTATGCGCGCTCTTCCGGCGCAATTTCAATATGTTTTCCGGTCAGCATCAATTCCATCATGATACACCTCCTGGTTGTGGGTTCCCTATTTCCTGCATCCGTGCCGCTGATTCTTTTGCGTCATCTGCCATTCACGGATTCAGGTTCAAGCAAAACTCGGTCCGAGATAGACTTGTTTTGCTTTTTCATCATTTACTAGCTCCTCACCGCTTCCGGAGAAGAGGATTTCGCCGGAGCAGATAAGATAAGCACGATCGACAATTGCCAGTGTTTCGCGGACATTATGGTCAGTAATCAAGATGCCCAGTCCGCGATCCCGTAGCGCGGCGATATTCTTCTGGACTTCGAAGACATTTTTCGGATCAACGCCGCCGAATGGCTCATCGAGCATGATGAAATCCGGCGATGTCGCCAACGCGCGTGTAATTTCGAGGCGGCGGCGTTCTCCGCCGGAGAGTGTGAGCGCTTTCTGATCCGCAAGATGCGTCAATTGCAACTCATCCAACAGCTCTTCGAGGCGGTCCTTGCGCTGAGCAGCGCTCAAATCCAGCGTTTCAAGCACTGCCATCACATTTTCACGCACTGTCAGACGGCGGAAGATGGATGGCTCCTGGGCAAGATAGCCCATGCCACGGCGCGCACGCTGATACATCGGCAAACTCGAGACATCCTCGCCATGAAAGAAAATCTGGCCGGCATCGGGACGAATCAACCCGACAATCATGTAAAACGACGTCGTCTTCCCCGCGCCATTGGGTCCCAGCAAGCCGACGACTTCGCCGGGCGAGACGCTCAATGAGACGCCATTGACCACGCAACGGCCGTTGTACACTTTACGCAGACCCTCGGCACGTAGCAATGTTCCGTTTTCAGACGGATTATTTGTCGATTTTTTCTCCGGCTTCATTCTCTGTCTTCTTGCTGTCTGAATTCTTATTGCCACCGAAGAGTCCGCCAAACGCATCTTTGTCTTCGCCACCGGAATTGCCCAGCGGAATTGTGATGCTCGTGCGCGACGCAGTAATCGTGCCGGCTTTTACGTCATAGATGACGCGTGCGCAACGCATTACACGTCCTTCCGATAAAATTGTGCAATCGCCATCCAGCGTGATGCGTTCGCTCTCGCGTTCATATCGTGCGCGGTCACCAGTCGCGCTTTGCTTGCCATCGTGTGTGCGCACCATGACGCGCCCCGTCGCTTCGATGCGATCTAAAACTGCGTTATTATTCAATCCGTCGTCAGCTTTGTCCTTCGTTGCGTCGCTTTGCGCATCATCTTTTTGCTTCAGATAGATCATTCCGTGTTCGCATGTGAGCGTATAGCGGTTGTCCTCGACCATCACATCGCCATCGAGTTTAATCACTTCGCCCAGGAGCATCTCCATGCGCTCGGCCGCAACCGTGATTTTGCCCGGTGCAGCGGCATTTTTGCTTTCGGTGTCAGCCGCATCCTGTGCAATAAGCGGCATGCAACACGCTACGAATAATATCATTGACGATACCAGCGCAAAAATGACTCTCATCTCCTTGAACACCTTTTATAATTGATCCTTTACGCCATGCATGGCATCCATTTGAATTACAATATGCGCGGCCTTGCGAATGATGAAAAGCGGATGATTCGCTTCATTCTCCCAGAAGAGGTCGTAGCCGATTCCAGTGACCTCGATGCCCGGACCGCTCAT
>CAVGNO010000022.1:10152-14936 GCA_963630475.1 Blautia faecis
CTCATTTGCACTGCGGCATTGCTACGAATCTCGCGTTTCTGCTGGTCAAATGTACACTGCGGACTGGATACAATATAACGCCCTCGGCGCGATTGCATCTTCAGCGTAACGCCATTAAGCTGAAAAATCGGCTGTTGCATCAGCGCACTCTTGCCAATCAGCTCCCATTCCATCGTATCACCGCCGCCAGACTTGCTGACATTCTGCGCATTGGCGATACTGCTACCGCTCGTGCGAAATCCCTGCAGCTCAACTCCGCCTTCGCCAAGTTGAATGACAGATGCTGCATCCACACCGCACGTCATCATCAGCAATAATACAAGCAAGAATGTAATGTGATTAACTCGATTCATAGAACTTTTCGGCGTTTTCCCTAGTGTAATGCCCAAAATGCAATCTGACAAGAGCAAACTTCCGTAAAGTTGCCTATTTTGCGGCATAATTTTGCTATTTCCTGATTCCGTGATGGTGAGGCAAAAGACTCAACTCCGCGGATTCAGCCTTTTCTGGTAAACACGCAATAGCAAAGGGGCAATACGAATACGGTAAGTATTCCGGCCACCAGCACGCCGCCGAATGATGCGACGCCGATGCCGGTACGCATTTCGGAGCCGATGCCATTTGCGACTGCCATTGGGAGCATCCCCAATGCCGATGCAAGAATGACCATGATTACTGCACGGAAGGAGTCGCTGGCACCGCCGACCATCGCGGTATGGGGTGATTTTCCTTGGTCGCGGAGTTGTCCAAAGCGGTCGATGATCAGCACTGCGGCATTGACGACGACGCCGATGAGCATCACGACACCGAGCATCACGAAGATATTGATACCGTAGTTTGTGAGTTTGAGGGACCAGATGACACCGATGAGGCCGTATGGCAGAGTAAGCAGAATCAGGAATGGTCGCCAGAAGGACTCCAGGATTGCTGCGAGCGTGAGGAATGTAAGGAATGCCGCGAGGATGCTGGCTTCGGCAAAATCAGCAATTGCGTCATTCATATATTCGGCATCGCCGGATGAAGAGATGTGATAGCCTGCTGGTAAGATTTCCTGCTTGTCGATTTCCGACTGGATTTCGTTAAGCACTTGCTGCAATTTTGCATTTGGCTCGAGTGTGCCGGTAATCTGGACGATGCGGCTCTTATCTCTGCGGTAGATGCTCACGGGAATAGCGCGTTCATTAATATCGGCTATGCTTTCGAGACGCACAGGCTGGCCATCCCCACCAGGAATCATGAATTGCGCAACTTGTTGCTTTCCGGGAATTTCCGCATATTTCACACGGATGTCGAACGAGCGGTCTCCGGATTTATATGTCGCGGCTTCGATACCCTCGAGGTTGCCGCGCAGGAGTGTCCCCAGCGTACTGGAAGTCAGCCCGATGTCTTGCAGCACAGTCCGTTTTGGCGTGATAAGCAATTGCGGTTTGCCTTCGCGAATCGATGTATCGACGGATGCGGTACCGGCGTTGCTCTCGACGATAGCTTTGATTTTGCGTCCAGTCTGGTCGAGTGTATCCAGGTCTGCGCCGCTGATATTCAGTGTGATGGGCATGGAGATGCCGCCCATTTCGGATTGCACTGCGACTGTGATGAATGCGCCGGACTCATCTGCTAATACGCGCCGGATGTCATCAATGCGGTCAAAAATCGACCACTCGCGTTCAGTCTTTTCCTTATACCGCAACTGGATCTGTCCGGCATAGACGGCTTCCAGAGCGGATGTGCCGAAGGAGTCCACTTTACCGACCGTCACCATCATATTGACTAAATCGGGGAATTGCTTTAAGCGTTCTGCGACTGCGCGCACGCGTGTAGCAGTATGCTGCAAGTCGTAATTGACCGGATATTCCAGCTTGATCATGATCTTGCCATGGTCAAGCTCCTCCATGAATGTGAAGCCCAGCGAATTGCCCATGGAGAGCGCTTGATAGAGTAGCACAAATGAGAGCACAACGACAGCAGCGGCCAGCCAGCGGCGATTTGCAACCCACCGCAGACCGCGACCGTATGCCGCGGCGAGCGCTTCGATACGCCCCAGCCACCAGTTAATTGCTCGGCTGATGCAATTGGTGCGTTTCTGACCAGGACGCAGGAGGCATGCGCACAAAATCGGCGTAAGCGTGAAACTGATGAAAATGGATGCGATATTGACAATCAGCGTCGTCGTCGCAAATGGCCGGAAGACTTCGCCGACCATACTGGTCATCATCGCAATCGGCAGCATCACAACGACATTCGTGCCGGCTGAAGCCAGGACAGACACTGCGACTTCGTTTGTGCCTTTGCTGGCTGCTTCCCAGCGATTTGGCGTGTCCTCCATTCTTCGCACGACATTTTCCAATACTACGATTGAATTGGAGACTAGGATGCCGATGGACAAGCCGGTCGCCAGCAGCGTGATCGTATTGAGCGTGAGACCGAACAGATACATGAAGAAGAAGCTGATGACAATTGTCAGCGGCATGGAGATGCACACAATCAGCGTTGTGCGCAAATTGCCGAGGAAGAAGAGCAGAATCGCTGCGCACAGCATGATGCCGGAGATGATATCGGAGAGTGTGGAATCCACCGACGCTTGCACCGACCCGCCGTCATCGGAAATCCATTCCAGATGCATTCCGCCGGGAAGTGTCTGATTGAGCTCTTCGACTTTTGCTTTGCATAAATTGACTGTCTTGACCGTATTTCCTTCGGATTTCTTGACAATGCTTAAGATTACGCATGGCTCGTCATTATACCACGCCAGTTGCCGCACTTCGTCAGTCGTCATAAAGACGCGTCCCAAGTCGCTGATGCGCCGCCGGATGCCATTACGGCTGACGACTTCGAAATTATTGATTTCATCGACTTGGGCGTATTCGGCATCAAATTTCACGCTCACTTCTGTGCCGTTGTCCCGAATACGGCCGGATGGCAGTGTATTGATATTGTTTTTGACTGCGGCGATGACTTCTGCGGTCGTAATGCCGGCGGCGACCATCTTTTGCCGGTCCAGCTCGATATGCACTTCGCGCTCATTGCCGGCGATGATATCGACACGGCCGACGCCGGTGATCGTGGAGAATTGATCCGACAGCGTATTGTCCGCGTAGTCGTATTTCTCTTCCATCGTCGCGTCGCCAGTGATGGCCAATTTTACCACTGCCGACGCATTGATATTGACTTTTTCGATGACCGGCCGTTCGCAATCCTCGGGCAAATCCTCGAGAATTGCGTCGATTTTCTCACGGACATCGACGGCTGCGACATCGACATCCACGCCCATGTTGAATTCCAACGTCGTGTAGCAGATGTTTTCCATGCACTGGCTGTCGGCATGCTTGAGGCCATCCAGCGAGCTCACGGCATCATCGATGCGTTTTGCGACATCCTTTTCGATATCGGAAGGCGTTGCGCCGACCCACGTCGTACGCACAGTGACATACGGCACATCGAAGGACGGCAAGCTCTCCAGCGACATCTTGCGATAGCTGTTCAACCCCAGTCCGACGAGTGCGATAAGCAGGCAGGTCATTGCGACCGGCCGTTTTGTTGATGCTTCTGCCAGGAACATAGTTACAAAATAATGAGGGTTAAGAGCTGACTATTGCGCGATGCGCAGCGGTGTGCCATCCTCGATCTGGAATTGGCCATCAGTAATATATGTCATGCCGGAAGCCAGGCTTTTGCCGGTCACTTCCACCCATCCGGCCTCCTCGATGCCAGTCGTAACCGGCACTGCATGCGCTTTATTATCCTCAACAGCGAAGAGCAGCACTCCGGAGTTGCGCTTGATTGGCACATCCAGCGGCACTGCAAACGCTTCATGCGAAGACAACTGAATGGAAATTGCCAGCAGTGCGCCGGGAACCAGCAATTCCGGCTCGTCATTGGCAAATTCGGCCTTCACTTCAAATGTCCGCAAGCCAGTTTCAATTGACGGGCTCTTGCTGGTGATCTTCACGTTATTGCGATAGCGTTTGCCGTTGATCTGCAACTGTATTTCCGTCTTGCCCAGTTCAATGCGGCCATAGTATTCGGATGGTAGCGACATTACTGCACGGACAGTGTCGGGCTCAATCAGTGAGAAGACACTTGTGCGTGCGCCGACCTCTTCGCCGGGGTCATGCAACCGTGCTGCAATCCGCCCGTCAAACGGCGCTCTGATCACCGTATCCTCAAGATCCTTCTGCTTGATAGCAAGCGTTGATTCAGCAAGAGAGACTTGGGCAATTTGCGCTTGCAGATATGCTTGCGCATAATCGACGGAGGATTTCGCGCGTTCCTGATTGAGTTTGTAAGTCTCAAATTCATTGGACGATGCATTGCCCGCATCGTACAACCGCTTGAAGCGCTGTGCATCGATGTCAGCTTTATGGAGCTCGGCTTGCGCTTTGGATAAATTTGCTTCCGCGACTTTCACTGCGGATTGCTGAGCAGCTAGAGTCGCTTTGGCGACATCGACGGCATCACGGTAGCTGCGGTCGTCAATACGGAAGAGGACATCGCCGGCTTTGACCGCATCTCCGAGGTCAAAATTGACTTGCGCGATTGTCCCGCTCACGCGGCTGGAGATAACGGCTTTATTTTTTGCTTCGAGCGTGCCATTGACTTGCAGTAATTCATGCATCGTGCGCTTTTGGAGCACACTTGTACGCACTAACACTGCCTGACGTGCAATTTTTTCAGTTGCCGCATCAGTCGCAGTCGCAGTTGATTTACCACACGAGACAGCGCCGGACGCCAGCGCTACCAACATCATAACTACCGAAACGTGGAAGAATGTCGTTTTCATAATTATC
>CAVGNO010000022.1:14946-17631 GCA_963630475.1 Blautia faecis
ATCAAAGAATTAATTATTTACAGCAGGTTTCAGTAATACGTCGCCGCTTTTGACTTTGGGCGCGAACTCTTGTTCTTCTTCTGTGATTGCGTCTTCCGGCGGCGCGATACGCCCCATTGCCATCTCAAGCATCGTCCGTGCGACATTGCGCTGACAACGCGATGCAACCAGCAGCTCTTCCGCTTCATCCATTTTTGCTCTTGCATCGAGCATTTCGTGTGCCGGCTCCAGCCCCTCGTCATAACGCTTGAGATAATCCTGATAGCGCGCTGCCATTGCGCGATAATTGAGCTGCGCAAGCTCGTATGAATCCATCGAATCCAGAAATTGGTTATGCGCACTGATCACTTCCAGGATGATGGTCAGAAACAGCGAATTGCGATTGAGCTCCGCTTGTCTCCGCGCAATTTTTGCGCTGCGGTAAGTATTGTATTTGGCAAAGCCGCTGAAGACATCCATCGATGCTGCGAAGCCGCCATAGAGGTTCGTCGCGCGATCTGCTATCGTATCCGATGTCCAGGAGCCATTGAGAAAACCAGATGCAACCGGCAGGAAATTCGCAATCGCAGTGCGTACATCATTTTCAGCGATAACGATCTGCCGGTCAGCAACTGACAGTTCGGGATGAGTCGCAAGCGCTTGCAGAACTAGCTCCGGGAGCGGCTCTACTGCGAGCGACTGCTCATCCGATGCTTCATCACGCACTAATTGCAGACTTGATGCATCCATCGGCGACAAGCCCATCGCATTCAAGAGCTTTGAGCGGTTCAAAGAGAGCTCGCGCTCCTTGACCGCAAGCGATAATTGCCGCGATTTATATTGGGTTTCCGCTTGAACCAACTCCCAATTGCGAACTTGCTCTTCCTTATACATCTGGGAGATGCGTTCATATTGACTCTTCGTCGAAGCAACTTGGCTATTGAGCGCAGCGACCTCGTCTTCACAAATAATGCATTGATAAAATAATGCAGTGACATTGCATTCCACCGATTGACGCGCAATGTGTGCAGACAACGCGCTCTGCTCCATCGCAAGATGACGGTTTGCATAGAGTAGCCACGCAGACGGCATGAAAATCGGCATCGAACCACCATAAGCGAAATTGCGGTAGGTCGTGTCCGCAATCGGCATGCCGCTCATCGTCTGCTGATGCCGCCACGTCGTCCATTGCGCTGAAATTGACAATTGCGGCATGAAATTGCTGAACGATTGCGCGACTGACAGCTCACTCAAACGCCGTTGCAACGCCGAAAGCCGCAGATCATAGTTGCGTTCCATCGCAATGCGGATGCACTGATTCAAATCGAGCGGCTGCGAAAGCAATCGCGCATTTGATTCCTGCAAGGCCGCATGCATCGCCGAATAATGCGCCTGGCGTTCCTCTTCCGGATGTTTTAACGATGCACATGATGTGTAAAACACCAAGAATAGCGTAAGAAAATATGGAGTCAGGATACGAATTTTCATCTTCTTCTGCTCTCAATTTATCATGCTTGTTTGTATAGATGATTAAAACAGGTGTTTAAGATAATACGCAGTGCATACTTTGCAATCACCTACTATAAATTTCTTCTTGATTCCGTATTTCGATTCGTTGCCGTGTTTGAGTGAGATTATGACCTGATTCCGTGGAGTTAGAGAGTTTTGCGTCAGAACTAGGAATTTCGAAGGAGCGTACCGGGAGTACGTGACTGAGAAATGACGAAGTTATCACGCAAAAGAATCAACTCCACGGATTCAGGTATGATTCTTGCGATACATTAAGCCAGAAACAAATCAAGCCATGACGGGTCAAAATGAGACATAGTGTCATCTTCCTGAATCCGTCGCTTTGTTGCGTCTATTATCATATTTCATGAAAAGCTTTGTTGTCATTTTATTTTGTCTGTGTTTTTCGCTGACGTGTTTTAGTGCGCAAAGTGTAGATGTTAGGCAATTATGCGCGGAAGCCGACCAGGAATTCCGGCGTGGCACCGAGCTAATCAGCAGTGATGCTGAAAGTGCGAAGACGCATTTTCAAGCAGCGCGGATTCGGTATGAGCAAGCGCTGTCTGCGGATGATGCGCATGAAGTTTTATCCCGCGGCGTGCTTTATTACAACCTCGGCAATACATGCGCAAGGCTTGATGATTTGCCAAATGCGATTGCCAATTATCGCAGAGCACTGCTTTATACGCCTAATGATGCGGATTTACGCGCAAATCTCCAATACGCGCGCACACTGCGGCAAGATCATTTTGCCGAAGCCGCTCAATCGCGTGTGCTTAAGACGCTCTTTTTCTGGCATTACGATTTATCTTTTCAGAGCCGGTTATTTCTTGCGCTGTTCATCGGACTTTTTTTCTGGCTGAATGCTATCATCTTATTCAAATGGCGGCCGTTATGGCTAAAATGCACGCTTGCAGTCTTTGCGATTGCTTATATTGCCGGCGCAGTTTCGCTCGCATGTAGCGTATACGACAACGCGCATCGCGTCATCGGAGTCGTCAATACCGCAGAAGTCATGCCGCGTCAAGGCGATTCAGAGGGCTATGCGCCTGCACTGGATGCGCCGATTCATGCCGCGACGGAAGTACGTGTGTTAGCGACGCGCGGCAAGTGGTGTCAGATTGAGCTGCCTAATGGCGTTGCCGGCTGGATTCTCGCTGAAACGCTTATCATTATCTAATTTCATCGCAGTATTAT
>CAVGNO010000023.1:0-17556 GCA_963630475.1 Blautia faecis
ACGGATTTTAACGGATTTTAACGGATTTTAACGGAGATTAACGGAGATTAACGGAATCCGTTAACGTCCGTTTTATTCCGTTTCCCTCCGTTATCCTCCGTTTCCGTTTTATTCCGTTTCCGTTTTGTAGGCATCACACGTGTTGCCTATTTCCGCGATAGCATCACCGCTTCTTCTGCGCATTGTTTGAGGAATGCGGCGTCATCATCAGCGATATTATCGGGGATGAATGTGATGTCGGCGGCTTTTTTGTTAAAGAGTGTCATGAGCCAGACGCAAGCTTGCATATATTCGCCGCGGTTATTGAGGTGGATAGAGTCGCGTTCGATGAAGAGTTTGCCGGTCTTGCGGTCTTTACGCCAGCCGAGATTTCCGACGACTGCGCCTGCTTGCGAGGGCAGATCTGGCCAGTTGTAGTTTTTCAGTGTCGCTGGGTCATAATTTTTGAAGATGAGCGGTGATTTCTGGCGGTAGATTTGCACTGCAAGGCCGGTCGGGATGATGCGCAGACCATATTTTTTCGCCAAGTCCTGATAATTTTTCGTCAAGCGTTCATACATTTCGGTCTGGTCGATTCCCCATTCACCGCCGGGCATGATGCGCGGATCATCCAAGCGATATGACCAAGTCTGCTGGATAACAATTTCCGCATTTGGCTGATACTTGCGGATGATTCCGATCAGCTTATCTGCGTATTGACCGAATGATTCGGGGCGCCAGCTTTGATGGCTGCCTTGCTGAATTGTGATGATATCCCACTGGTCGGCTTGGAGCATCTCCTGGACATTCGTGCTGTGCTTGCCTTTGTTGATTTCATTGCGGTTCGTCCAGTATGGGCGGTAATTCGGGTCGGCTTCCGCTTTGTCGAATTCTTCGCAATGGCGTTGCAGGACGCATCCGCCGATACCGCATTGCGCGAGTTTCAGTTTGCATCCGTCCACTGACGCCGCGACACGTGGGAAGTAATGCAACACGCTGTGCGAAAAGCTGTTGCCAATCATTAGAACTTTGAGTTCCGCGGCAGAACACGCCAGCGCCGATGCTGCAATCGTACACATGATTAAGTTACGCATGATGAGATTTTGTTTTGTTGTTTACAATTCACTAAGTTCCTGCAAGAAATCGGTTAGGACTGCGCGTGCGTCTTCGATGCCGGAGTAGCATGGCACCGAGAGCTGATAGATTGTCCATTGTGTATTTGCATTCCATTTACGCCGGAATGTGAGATAGCTGCCAGTCGAGACATCCGGCGAGCTATACCAGCACCACACGAGCATGCTGACGCCATCGCGTTTCGCGAGCACTTCGGAGACTTGCATTTGCCGTCCTTCATAGCCGCAAATCATCATCTGTTCGGAGTCAATCTGCCAGCCGCTGGAGCGCAGACAGTGGCTCGCGGGATGGACTTCATGGATATCGGCGCCGCATTTGACGCGGAGCAAGCTGACTGCTTCGGCGTATTCATCGCCAATATAACGGAATTGCCGCGCATCGCTCGTGCGGAAGAACCGCCGAAAATTTTCATCGACGGGCAGTTCGACGCCGAGATAGCCGCCGCATTGAATCACAAATGGCGGATTCGCAGCGGGGAAGAGTTTTCCTGCAGTGCGCACATGGAACTGTAGCACAATTGATGCGAGGAAGAAGACGCAGAATGTCACGGTTCGCCGGCATGGCACATGGCCACTGGTCAGGATGACTGCGCAGAGTGATGCGCATCCGAGCGCGAATGCGCATTTCAGTGCAAATGCAAATGCGGGCGAAATTTCCAGGAAGAAGCACAGCCAGTATGTGCTGCTGGTTGTAAGCATCGATAGGATGCCAAAAGGCGGAATAAGTGCATAAGCCATCCGCCAGCCATAAGCGAGCCAGCAGATCGCCCACCAGAAGACGATTGATGAAGCGATGAATATCGCGTGGATATCATAGCGTTGCGCTCCGATCATTCCGGCGACCGAGATTACCAGCGGGAGCAGCGCGAGATAGTCGTGTTTATCCAGAGTCGTTGCAACGCGCTTATGCCAATAGAGCGCGGCAGCCAGGACAACGATGAAGCATGGCACAAAGAGCCAGTCATGCGCATCCAGCGGCGAAGTACGCCATGCACGGCAGATATACGGGAGTTGCGAAAGCAGGGGGAGTGCGGCGATGCATCCGGCAAGTCTCAATTTCTGCATAATGCCTCCTCATCCCTTTTGCGGATCCACTGAAACAGCTTGCCGAAGAGCCACAGCAACAATGTCGCGAGCACAATTTGTGCATAGCCGAGCGCGGAATGCCACGTATTATTGAATGCCGTCTCGCCAATTGAGAAAAAGAGCTGCACAGTCACGATAATGCGCACAGTGTTAGCAAGAATTACTGCAGGCAGGAGGCAGATGTAATGTATCATTGCCCACCAGTTTGCTCCTTGCTGATAGCGCGCGAGGAAATACGCAAGCAAAAGCATCGCTTCGACTTGCTGGATGCCGCTGCATGCGTCTGTAATCGCAATCTCTTCAGAGCCGAGATAAATTGTCGTCAGCTCATTCGAGATATGATAGCCCATGAGCCGCAAACAGCATGTCGAATAGAGCGTAGACATCATCCGCATTGGATGACTCAGATACAATATCAGCGGTTCATGCATCGGCACGACAATTGCGAGCAGGAATACCGGCAGGAGCACGCGCAGTGCATTGCGCCATCCGGTGAAATAATTTATCGCCGCCATCGCGCACAGGAATGTCATGATCGACTGCACCCAGTCGCCACCCAATGTCGCGCCGGCGAAATAGAAAAGGATTGACGCGACGATTAGCGTCCATCCGATGACGCGGCCGCGAATTGCTTCTGCGCCACCGTAATTCCAGCGGCATTTTCGCATGCCGTGATAGAGCGTCGCTAATGACAGCACGAGGAGAATCAACGGCGCTTCCCATCCCGACGCCAGCAACTCATGCCGGATCAAGCAAACTGACTGGCCGAACAGCAATGCTATCAAGCCCGCCATACAGATTAGTTCAAAGGGGAGAATCAAAGCTGCGTCTGCATTTTAGTGTTCTCACGGTTTCTTCGGTTCAGTCTTGGCGAGAAATTCGTTTGCGACTGCGTTGCGCGGCGCATAGATGAGGAGCTGCCGGCATCGCTCGCGCACACTTTCCTTCTTGCCTGCGTCATATAGATCGCGAATGAGCGCTTCCATGCCGGTAATCCACAGTGCGAGGCTGTCGTTGGATACGCCACCGCGTTTAGTGGTCTCGAGTCGGAAGACATCGGGGATGCGGCTGTCTTGTTTCGCATCATGGAGGCGTCGTGCATAACAGAGCTGCACATCGGGCGAAGCCGGCGCCAGTGCATAAGCATCCACGGCGCTCTGCATCGCATTCGTGTCATCATGTTTTGCGGCATAGAGCTCGGAGAGGTTGATCAGCACGTATTCGCGTGCAAAATCTTCGGGGAGTGCAGAATAGCATTCAATTGCGTCATCGATGAAATCGTATGTGCCCAGTCGGCTTGCGGCATGGAAGAGCATCTGCGGCAACTTTGACGTATAATCCGCATAGAGCGCCATCGCTTCCTGGATTTTGCCGTCACAGAGTAGCGCTTCGGCTTTGCAAGGCACTACGTATTCTTTTGCTTCCGGCAATGCGCCGAGGAATTCAAAATCAGCTTTTCGGCTGGTCAGGACGCAGAAATCCCAATAAGCGCGTTGATTCACCGCACTGGGGTTCTCCTTTAGGATAGCATGGAAGCGCATTGACGCGTCGTCGTAGCGTTTAAGCCGTGTGAGCAAAACGGCTTCGAGCAATTGCAATTCGCCAGTAGGCGTATCATTATTTTTGCGCATGAGATTGAGCATTCCCAGTGCGCGCTGCGACTCGCCGATGCGATAGTAGAATTCGGCTGCAATCCGGATGAGGAATGGGTCATTCGGATAATTCGCGAACATCTGGTTGAGCTCAATCGCAGAGAGTGTGTTGTTCACAAAATGACCCATTGCGACAAAGCGCGTTAAGGGCAATTCGGCCTTCTCCTGATTGAGATAATCCGCTAGTTCCAGTACGCCGACTGCATAATTTTCCTTTTCGAGGCATTGTGCGACATACGCGAGCAATGCATTGCGTGCGCGGTCGCGGAAATCCAGAAATGGCGCAAGACGCATGAGGTCTTTATAGTCGGACAGCGCTTCGATGGGCCGGCTGTTCCGCGTGTCGATATAAATCGACAGCAACCGCGAATACTGCGTAATTATCTGACTGCGAGTGGGCGCAAGTGCTTCGTCTGCACCGGCATAATCCTCCTTCATAAATGCGAGTACTGCATTCATGTAGTAGCATGCAAGAATTGAGAAACGCTCGGTGCGCTTCTGGAAGACGCTATGCAGCGCGCGAATCTTATCCGGTTGCTCCAGCAGAGCATACAGCTCGGTCTGCATCACCGCATAATCGGGATTGGGGAAATCCTTGAGATAGCCATCGAGTGTATCGGATGCGGCTTGGAAATTGCGTTCATCCGCATAGAAGCGCGCTAATGCAGTCAATGCAATATAGCGGTTGAGCGGCACGGCATTTTTCAGCCACATCTCGGCATTCGCAATATTGCCGAGGCCGTACTCCAGCCGCGAGAGATCTATCATTGCGACAAGCGCGACATCGCTGTCTTTGCCAGTCGCCAATTCTTTCAATTTGGCAACCGTCTCGGCGACTGTTGCATTGGGCGAGCGGTATATCGCGCTGATATACTGCGCTAATGGGTGCGCTTCCAACGCGCTCTTGCCCTTGACATAGCGGTCCCAGTACGCATTGGCGACTTGGTCATGGCCGAGGTTATATTCCGCATAGATAAAATGCAGATGCTGAATATTATTGCGCGTGCCCTCGGTAATTTTTTCCACGGATGCACGCAAGCTGTCATAAGCATTCAAGCGAAAGAGCACGCGCTCGTATGTCCGCGCGTATTCGGCATTAAGTGCATTGAGCCGAATTAGCCGCGAACGATAATAGAGTTCCTCGGGGAGACGCCCCTCAATCCCGGCAATCTCCGCCAAAAGCTCAGTCGCGCGCTCGTTATTGTTGTCATTTGCCAGGACAATGCGCAATAAATCCTTCGCTTGCTTGTAATCCTTGCGGATAAAAGCTTCATTGGCATCGCGAAACCGCGAAGCTTTGCGGGAAGATTTCGCAGCAAAATATCCAAACAACATAAATATTCCAATCAGCGACAATACAATCAATGCCAAAACGGAATATTTAACAGTCCGAATCGAAAATTTCATCGCTTTGTCCTAACTTCACCGATGCAATAAGCCATTATACAGAAAGAGGACAACCGCATACAACAGTCGTCCCCTTTTTTTATTCAATTCGAAGTCAGTCTGTGACCTATGACTTACTTCTTGTTCTTGCGAGATGCAGCTTTGCCACCGAACAGCGCGGCACCGCCAATCAGCAGCGTCGCAAGTGCGCCCGGCAACGGCTGGCCAGATGGCGCAGGCGGAATATCAACCGTGGTGATCTGATACTCGTAGTGCGACTTGTTCTCAATGTTTCCACGGCCGCTGTTGTTGTCAGAACCATCGGACTTATTGACCCAGTATGAGCCGCGATGCACGCAGTACAGGCCGTTGTTCTGATATGCATAGCCGAATTTAGCGCCTGCAATGCCGCTGTTTTCGGTTGAGGTGTAGACGTCGCCGTCGTAATCCATCCAGATACCGATCTTGTCACCGGCATTGAAGACACCGACAGTGCCATTTGCAAGCGAACCGACTTCGCCAGTGGTGAGGTTGTACCAACCGTAGTCCTTCAGCGTGGGCAGGACATTCACAGTGGTAGCAGTCCAGCTACCGCCCCAGCCGCCCCAGCCGCCTTTGCGCGAGTAGACGTCGAATGCCGAGTCGTTAGCAATTGTCTGCATCGTAATCGCGGTTGTGGAGTCAAAGCTGAAATATCCGCTTTGTTCATAACCGGATTGACCGCCGTTGTTGTATTTGACCACATTATACTGATACGCGGCGAAGGTCACATCCGCGAACAGCAATGCAATTAATGCTATGATGAGCTTGTTCATTTTTTTTTACTCCTTGTCATGACCACCGCCTTGCGGGGTGGCTGGGTTGAACACCTGCATTTTGTTCACCACTTTTGGAGAAATCTCATGCAAGTATGTCTCTGCCCGTAAGTCGGCATACTATAATCCGATAATCAAATTTTTCTTGCCAGAAAAATCAATTTCACGGATTAGTTAGGCACGCGGCCAAGCATCGACCATGGGCGGCCGCTATTCATTGCGAAGAGCAGATAGCCCAGTTCGGCTTCATACGGTTTGCTGATAGCAGTTTCGGAGCGCGGCTGTTCATCCTGCAATGCGACGGCATATTCGTTATAGCCATCCGCGCGGATAGTCGCGGTTGCGGTACCGTGGCTACCCATTGCAACCACTTTGAAGCTACCGTCGTGCGAATCCTCGTAAGCAATTGCGGATTCATTGCCGATCGTGAGCCAATTGAGCAAATCCTCGTCGCGAATTCGCCCGAACATCCCGAGATTTGAGGGTTTGCAGAGGCGCATCTGCTGCATGCTGCCCAGCACTCCGGCGGAGAGCGTCTCCTTCAAGCGTGCCATTGCCCACTCGAAGCGCAATGAGCCCAGCCAGCAGATCTGGATGTGCCGGCGTTTCGCCGCAGCGCAGAGGCGTTTGAGCGATTCAGGTGTTTCACCGACGAGGCCGCACAATGCGAAGGGCAGTTTTGCTTTCAACAGCGACTTGAGAAGCCGCTGGCGTTCTTCGCCATCGACATCCACAATTGCGGTTTTGGCATTTCCGAGCTGTTCACACGGATCCTCGCCGGGCGCGACAATGCGGATATTCGGACGTTTGCGCGCGGCATCGCTGCATGGTGAATCAGGATTCAGAGTAAAACAGACAATTTCCTCGTTCATGACAATCGGCAAAATTCTGGTTAAAAACTTAATTTTCGGTAAGTTAGCTTAATATAATCTTCTTGCTTAAGTGAAATTCCGCGTTCTGAAGCAAAATTCCGTAACTTCACGAAAGCATGATTCTTTCAAAGCCTGTCAATTGCGTGCCTTTAGGAACAATTGCGCAGTCATTGAAAGAGTTCTGTGTAGGATCGAAGATGCGTTCTCCGATATTATGCAAGTCTGCGGCAGTCAGGCTCGCAAGTATCTCATAGCGTTCCTGGCGGCGTTCATTACCGCTGTGATGCGCGATGCTGCTTGCGCATGCTGCGCTTAAGCCGACGGGATAGATTGGGCGCAGATAGTGTCCGAAGCATGCGATAATCGCTTCATCAGTCGCGTGCGCATCAAGCAATGCGCCGCTGCGTAATTGTTCGATGACGCTGTCGAAGACCGCATAAGAGTTGCCAGGCTGTGGGTCATCGCCTGAGTTAAACGAGACAAGGCCGGATTCGCGTGCATAGCTTGCGCGCACCATATACGCGCCGCATTTTACGCGGATGGCATCCCAGAGATAGCCGACAGAGAGGATGCGTCCCAGCACGTTCAGCGCAATGCCTTCGCGTTCGGAGAGCGCTTGTGCGGAGATGACGCGGCTGCAGCACGCGACTTGCGTTTCAACTGGCAAGTACTCGTGGCGCAGCACGGATGGCGTCAGCGGCTTCGGCAGCTCATACGATGATTTGAAGACACCGAGTTCCTGCTGATACGCGAATTGCTGGACAAAATTCGATGCGCACTCGAAATTCTTGTCGGTGCCCAGGAAACCGAAGGAGACGAGCGGGATTTGGCGAAGCCATGCAGCGCATGCGCGCATTTGCTCTGCGAGTGCATCCAGTTCGCTGTCAGTGCAATTTGCCAGATGTTGCATGCGTTCATAGCCGGCAAAGCCGCCATTTGCTTCCGCAAGTGCGCCATTGGGATCCAGCCCGACACTGCAGCGCAGATTGCAGCGTGCGAGGCCGTTGCGTGTCACGATTGATGCCGCGGCGTTGGATGCCGCGGAGCGCAGGCATTGCCGCATTCTGGCGTGTTCGGTAAAGATGATGCTGTCCAATTGCAGACGGAAGAGCTCCAGCGCGTGCGGGAAATTTTCGTCCAGGCCATTGCATTGCAGGACTAATTCCGCGGTCGGATCGCCATTGTCGAGTGTTTTGCTGTGTGTTGTGATGACGAATGCGACGCCGAGGCTGGCGAGGAGCCGGCTGAATTCATCGTATGAATAGCGCGCATTGCCCAGCATGTTGAAATATCCCATGAAATACGGCATATACGTCTGCAATGCCAATGGCATCTTGGAGATGTCGCCGATAGCAGTCATATAGCTGATGCCGTTGGCAAAGAGAGTTCCGCGGCGCAGCGGCATGCCATTTGCGAGCTTGCCATCTTCGTACGGCAGCTCCGGCGCTTTGGCGGGCATGTCATTACGCGTGAGCTTGGGCAGCGTCGCCAATGCATCCGCAGTATCAGGCTGCAGCGCATTCTGCTTCAGCGTATGCATATCAGCGGCAATTTTCTCGCGCTGCTTTTCATCCAGCGTCGCCAATTTTTCCGCGAGGCGCTTTTCCAGCGCGGCTTTGTCGCGTGCTTGCAAGCCATTATCCGGCGTCATCTCGATGCATACACGCGCGGGATTATCCAGCAGACAGCGTTGGATGAGATCCTCGAAATAGCGCGGCTGCGCATCCAGCAGCTCGCGAATCCTGGGCAATGCGTCGGATTGGCGAATGAAGAAGAACGGGTCATCTGAATAACACCACGATGCCATGACATCCTCAAGCAAATCCAGGAGATGCTTATTGCTGATCTGCTGATTTTCGATGCGGTACGCAGAGACTGCGGCTTTCACCAATTGTGTATCCAGTCCGTCTTCTACGCATTTGCGCAATGTGTCGAGCACAAGCTTCTCAAACGCGCACGCATTACCGGGTTTGACGCCGCGCATGCCGACGCCGAATGTGACGAAGCGCGTTTCGTTATCGTAGCCCGCACCCATCAGCGATGTGCCGATATGCGAATCCATCAGCGCTTTCATCAGCGGCGCGCCGTCACTGCCCAGTAGCACACACTCCAGTAACTGCATGCCGAGGTCATCTTCGCTACGCACGACATCGCTGTCCAGCCGCCACGCAACCGACGCAATGCCGGTTCCCGCGCGTTTTGAAGCAGGGTCGGGGACAAACGGCACTTTGCGATATGCCGGCAATGAGAATTCGCGGAATGACTTCGTAGCGCGCTTCAATGGCACGGCATTCTCATACGCAGGCAGAGTCTTTGTCAGCTGCGCTTCGATATACTCCAGCTTCTTTCCGGTCGGAATATTGCCATAAAGCACGACTTTAGTGACTGCCGGATTGTAGTGCTGTTGATGGAATTGCTTAAATGCATGATAGCTCAATGACGGAATCCGCTTCGGGAAACCGCCGGAGTCATAGCGCATGTACGTATGGTTGAAGAGCGCGTGCTCGATTTCGCGCCCAAGAATCGTCCCGGGATCAGAGTAATATCCCGACATCTCATTGTAGACAATGCCGTTGAGCTTCAATAGCGGTTTGCGTTTCGTGCCGCCCAGCTCGTAATGCCAGCCTTCCTGCAGGAAAGTCTCGCGCTTCAGATTGGGATGAAACACTGCGTCCCAATAGACATCAAAAAGGTTGAAATAATCGCGTTCGCAGCAAGTCGTGCAAGGATAAATTGTGCGGTCCGGATAGGTCATCGCATTGATAAATGTCGCAACACTGCTTTTCAGCATGCAGACAAACGGATCTTTGACCGGATAGCGCTGCGAGCCCTCCAGTACCGAATGCTCAATAATGTGAGCGACACCGGTGTCATCCGTCGGTTCTGTTGAGAAGCATAATGCAAATAAATTTTCGGGATCCTCGGATTCCAGCGACAATACTTCCATGCCGCATGTATGACGATAGCGCAATGCTGTTATACGCCGTGCGGGAAACTCGGTTTTGCTGATTAGTGTGAACATATCTGACAACCTGCCATCGCGTCAAAACAGGAAACGCCGGAGATACCCCGTTGATGCGGTATTCCGGCGTTTTGTAATCTTCAGTTCGGGAAGGGAAGAATGCAGGCAGGGCATCACGGCTGAATCGCAGTCATGCCCTGCATCTTCTTTTGCCTCAATTATGCATTTGCAGGCGCTTCTGCTTCGGCAGGCGCTACAGGTGCAGCAGCCGCTTTCACTTCGTCATCCTTCTCAACCAGAGCCAGGATGCACATCTCGGCTGCGTCGCCAATGCGCTTGCCCAGCTTGGTGATGCGGGTGTAACCGCCCTTGCGCTCCTTGTAGGCCGGCGCGACTTCGTCAAACAGCTTCGCAACCTGTGTCTCCTGACGCAGTGTCGCCAATGCCAGACGGCGTGCATGCAAGCTACCGTCCTTGCCCTTGGTGATCATCTGCTCTGCCAGCTGACGAATGCGCTTCGCACGCACCAGCGTGGTGGTGATGCGCCCGTGCTCAATCAGGCTGCAGACTGCGTTGGCCAGCAACGCACGAACATGCGCAGAACTGCGGTTAATCTTAAATGTAGCAACACGATGTCTCATGACTTACTCCTTCGAAGCAGATGACTGAACCTGGTTCTGCGCAATCTGCCGATTCAATTCTTCTTTGACATTCTCACTCAGCGTCATTTCCAGATGCAATCCCATATCCTCAAGCTTCTGCTTGATTTCCGTGAGGGACTTCTTGCCGAAATTACGGCACTTGAGCATCTGATTTTCAGAACGCTGAACCAACTCGCCAACAAAATGGATGCTGTCGCCATTCAGGCAATTGACAGCACGGACGGACAAATCCAGATTGGCGACATTCTTGACCAGCTTGTCGAGCAGCTCGCGCTCGTCATCATCCAAGCCGATCGCCGGAAGCGCTGCAGCTTTATCCGTATTGCTGAAGACATTCAGCTTCGCACGCAGAATCTGCGCGGCTTCAATCACTGCTTCCTTCGGATCGATGCGCTCGTCAGTCCAGACTTGCAGGATCAAGCGATCCAAGTCGGTACGCTCGCCAAAGTGGCTGGCCTGCACATCATAACGCACGCGCTCAATCGGATTGAACAAGCTGTCAATCGGAATGGAGCCGACCGGCTGTTCGCTGCTACGATTGTTCTCGCTGGCGACATAGCCCGAACCGCGGTTCAAATCCATCTCAATACGGAATGGACGATCCAGCGGACGGTCTGCACTCAAAGTGCAAATCTTCAAATCCTTGTTCAAGACTTGGACAATGCCGTCCTCACGCACATCTGCGCCAGTCACATCACCGCATTTGGTCGCAACCAGCTCCAATGTACGCGGCATCTGGACATCCGCATCGCAACGGAACTTCAGCTTCTTGATGTTGAGGACAATGTCCATCACGTCCTCCATCACGCCGTCAAGCGCCATGAATTCGTGCGGAGCGCCCTCGATGCGGATGCAGCTTACTGCAACACCCTCCATCTGGGAAAGCAATACCCGCCGTAACGCATTGCCGATAGTGTGACCGAAACCGTTTTCCAGCGGCTCAATGACAAATTTGCCATAGCTCGCAGTCGCGCTTTCAGCATCCATCTCAAAGCTGGTGTGGCTCTCGAAGTCTTCTGTCTTGAACTGTTTAGAAATTCCCTGACCTGCCATTTAATAACCTCCCTGGTAATGGCACTCAAACCACCGCGTGACAAAAACAACGCCGCAGTGACTTCCGGGCGCCCCCGGAAATCACGGCGATGCATACATCAGATGCGGCGGCGCTTCGGGGGACGGCATCCATTGTGCGGAAGCGGTGTGACGTCACGCAAAACCGTGACTTCCAACCCCGCCAGAGCAATGCCGCGGACCGCAGACTCACGTCCGGCGCCCGGTCCTTTCACTTCAACTTGCACTTCCTTCAAGCCGTATGTCAGCATCGCTTTCTTCGCTGCTTCGCTTGCAATCACCTGTGCGACATACGCGGTGCTCTTACGGGAGCCCTTGTAGCCCAGCTTACCGCCGGTGCACCAAGACAGGACATTGCCCTGAACATCGGTGATGACAACGCGGGTATTGTTGAAGGTTGCTTCGACATGCACGACACCGCTGAGTACCTGACGGGCACCCTTGACGCGGCGGCTCTTCACATCGCTGGCCGCAGCCGGCGCATCGGCAAGAATCTCAGCTGCAGTCGGTGCAGCGGAAATTTTTTCCTTGGTCTCTTCTGCCATGATAATATTTTCTCCCGGCATTTATCAATGCCTAAATGGGTTATTTTGCCTCTTCGATTTGAGAACTGTTCAACCGATAATCTATCAAGTGATGAAGACGAATCGGTTACTTCTTGCCCGCGGGCTTGCCTGCGGGTTTTGCAGCTGCGGCCTGCTTGGCTTCGGCCTGCGAAGCGGCAGTACGGCGTTCAGTTCTGTCACGGATTGCACCGACCGTCTTCTTGCCGCCCTTACGGGTACGTGCGTTAGTACGGGTGCGCTGTCCGCGAACCGGGAGATTTTTGCGGTGGCGGGAACCGCGGTAAGATCCAATTGCGATCAAGCGGCGGATGTTCTGCGCGATCTGACGGCGCAAGTCACCTTCCACCATGAAGTGCTCTTGTAGAGTCTGCAGAATCGCACTGATGTTCGCTTCGTTGAGTTCGGAAGCCGGCATGTCGGGGTCAATGCTGGTCATTTCGCAAATGCGCTTAGCAGTGGCCGGACCGATACCGTAGATATAGGTCAAGGAGACAACCGTCTTCTTGTTGTTCGGGATGTCAACACCGAGAATTCTGGGCATTGTGGTGATTTCCTAAAAATTGGGTTTATACTATGAGATGATTGAGCTTCGGATTAGCCCTGGCGCTGCTTATGGCGGGGGTTCTTGCTGCAAATCACATGGATGACACCACACCGCTTGACAATGCGGCAATTGTTGCACATCCGCTTAACTGATGCACGTACTTTCATGGAATAGTACCTCTCTTGTCTAGAGTTTGTCCGGCTGTGGCAGAATGCACAGCCGATGATCCTTCCGGATTTCGACCCGTCGAAAAGGACCGGTCCGCATAACCGGCGATACCGGTGACGGGAGCCTTTTCTTATCACTGCGCGCGATACCGCGATTGCGTCGGCAACCGGAAACAAATGCCGATGCGAGCAAAGCGCGCAGAAAAGATTCTTAATATAACGTCATCAAACGATTCTGCAAGCAATGCAGAAGTCGCTGATGCGCCACATCAAGCGCACTATCGCTTACGGTAGGAGATGCGGCCCTTGGTCAAATCGTAAGGAGAGATCTCGACAGTCACTTGGTCGCCGGGCAGGATGCGGATAAAATGCTGGCGCATTTTTCCGGAGACGTGAGCAAGGACTTCGTGACCGTTTTCGAGTGTTACGATAAACTGGGTATTCGGCAGTAGTTCTTTGACTACGCCTTCAAATTTTATGCAGTCTTTTGCCATAAGCAGTGAGTGTATTCTGATTCCTCTGTTACTTATTGATTACAGTAAGGATTTCCGGAGCGCCCTTGGTGATGAGCACTTGGTGTTCGAAGTGCGCAGAGAGTGAGTGATCCGCAGTGCGCGCAGTCCACTTGTCATTGCGGTCGATTGTGATGCGGTATCCGCCGGCATTGATCATCGGTTCGATGCAAATCACCATACCCGCGCGCAGACGCGGCGTCTTGCCGTTGATGTGATAATGGAGCACTTCCGGCGGCTCATGCATGTGTTTTCCGCAGCCATGTCCGCACATATCGCGCACTGGTGTAAAACCGGACGCATTGGCAGTGCGTTCAATCACCGTGCCGATGTCATTGAGGCAATTGCCTTCGACTGCGCGTTCGATGCCCGCATAGAGGCATTTGCGCGTGACATTCATCAATTCTGCGGCTTTGCCATCGGGTTCGCCGCCGGCAAAGACAGTGCGCGCATTGTCGCCATAGTAGCCTTTGTATCCGACTGCGACATCCAGTTTCACCAGATCGCCGGGCTGGACGATGCGGTCGGAACGTCCGATGCCATGGACGACTTCGTCATTGAGCGAGACACAGATTTGTCCGGGGTAGCCATAGTAGTTATACGCACTGGAGACTGCGCCGCACTCTTTGATAAAGCTCCCCGCCAGATTATCCAGATCGAGCGTCGTCATGCCTGGGCGCACTGCCTGGCAGACTTGTTCGAGCACCCACGCGGCTTTTTGCGCTGCGACACGGATGCCTGCGATATCGCTTTCGTTGTAGATGTTGATGCGTTCAAGCGCCATGGCTATCGCCTCCGCAGACTACATCTTCAAGCTGGCAGCCAAGCTCGCGAAATTCTCCGCAACAGGGCGGTCGCCATTTTCGGCAGTCACCAGCTGATTTCGTGAGCGATAGAAGTCAATTACCGGCGCAGTCTGTGTATCATAGACTTGCAGGCGGTCACGCACAGTCGCTTCGGTATCATCGGAGCGCTGATAGAGTTCAGCGCCGCAACGGTCGCAGTGGCCTTCGTGTTTCGGCGCGACCGCATAGATGTTATAGATAGCGCCGCACTCTTTGTTGGAGCACATGCGGCGGCCAGTCAAACGCTTCATGAGCACATCGCGCGGTGCATCGACAAGCACTGCTGCTCCGACTTCCAGACCGGCATTCTCCGCAATGATCTTCTCCAAGCTCTCTGCTTGCGCAACTGTGCGCGGATAGCCATCGAGCAGCGCGCCTTTTTCCTGCACATCAGATTTCGCAAGACGCGACGCAACCATCGCGGTGACGATGTCATCGGAGACCAGCTTCCCTGTAGCAATCAGATCCTTGACTTGCTTGCCAAGTGCGCTGCCGGCCGCCATCTCGTCACGCAGGAGCTGTCCAGTCGAGATATGCAGCACGCCAGTGCGTTCGCAGAAGATTTCGCCCAATGTGCCTTTGCCTGCGCCCGGAGCGCCGAGAAAAATGTATACCTTCGCCATGATTGTAGTTTTCCTTAAATTTAGAAAAATTCGGTAATTCTGCTCAATATATTGCAATTCTGTCAGTTTGTGAACAATCGCAGCGACGATAAACTACGCGGAATTGCGGATCAGTCTTGTTATTTGAAATCATATTTTAGAAAATAAGGAGGTGACGCGCGTATTATATTTAGACATGTCGGAGCGGGACATGCAAAAAAAATGGCCCGCATGAGGAAAATACTGCAAAAAGATGCGCAAAATTTTACTACTCATCCTAGTCCTTTTTATCAGCGTCATGGCTGGTAACGCGCAGACATATAGCGGTATTTCGGCAGTGCTGCCACCGGTCATCTGGGTTCCAAGCGTTCCGCTGAATCTGCGGCCGTCGGTCTTCCGACAGATTCACAGCGCGCTGCTCAGCGACTCGCACGGCCATCAGTTGCGTTATCCCAAGCAAGTAATGAGCGTATTGAGCAACTACGGCGGCAGCGTAATGTATGACTACTCCGTTGAGCAATACCGCAATATCGCGCATCAGCTTGGTGTAAATACTCTCTATCAGGCGGAAATTTTCGAATTCCAACTGCAGACCGTCACTTACCGCACGAAAAAAAGCAATGGCACATATAAAAAGTACCGAATGCATATAAATATGGCACTGAACCGGATTGACGCAAGCGACGGTACCCCTAGACAAATCGGAATAATCAACCAGGATTATATCTCCGACGACAGCGAGCTTTTCCCACCATCACAAGCGCCATTTACTATAAACAGCTTCAGCGACCGGGCGCTTATTGAAGCCGTTCGCCTACTTATCAACAACGTTGCAAAACCCAACATCTCTCAATGACTCCAGAGAGATGTTGGTATTTTTGCTTTTGGGGCTGCCTATCTGGCAAATCAATTGGTAAATCAAAAATCGCTGTTTGGTAAATCAAAAGTCGGCAAATTGCTTCACGATTTGGCAACTTTTCTTCCGGCCATGGGGCTTTCGGTGGGATTCCGAAGTGGTATGGTGCATTGAGGGTTATTGTTTCAAGTATGGAATATATACGCGAAGATTGACGGAGTTCACTATCATTTGTTGTTTGAATCAAGACTGTTCTTGATTTCAGAAATCCATTCGGGCTTTCCTGATTCAAAACGCGGCAGGAACTCAATGAAATTGGTGCTGCCAGGGACAGTGTCGGGGGTGTCGATGCACGCAACACGCTCCTTCATGGCAAAATAGGATTGGCGGTTGATTTTGGCGCAAATCGCCTTGATATGCTCCTCCTGGTTTGCCTTGTAGCCCTTGACCCCAGTCAGCTCCTCAATCAACTTGGCATTGGTCTTCTTGCCTTGCGTCTTGAGGGAAACGATTGCGAAATGCAGAAGGATAATCTGCATGGAGCAGGGATTCGCGTAGATGACCACTTTGCCGGCTGCGTCCTCGGTCTCGTGCATCGCGTTGATTCTGGCCTTTATGCCAAGATACTGTGTGTATGGGCTGCGATCGGTGTCGCAGAAGACCAGCACAAGCTCGTAGGCGTCCTTGTTTATCATGTACTGGTAGCGTGCAGGGATGTTGCTTTCGCCTTTTGCGTTGATTACGGTGAAGTCGTAGATGCTGTTCCAGACATTCTTTGCCAGCAGGTGCCTGATGTAGAATTCCTCTTCGTATCCTTCGCAGATGACGCAAAGGCTATGTCGGGTGGATAGCAACGGTGGTCTTGCCATGGCCTAGTCCTCCTTGCCGTCGTTTGAGAAATTGGAGACACTGCATGCCTCGTAGAGCGAGTTGAACAAATCGGGCTTGGGCAACGCGCCAAGTAGTCCCCGCTTATACTTTTCAATCAAGTCCGTGGTCTCGCGTATGCCGTCCTCTCCGGCGCTGAACTCACCTAGCGAGTAGAGATATGCGTGTTCGCTGTCCTTATGCGAAAACCAGATTTGCTCTTTCCTGAACAGGGTCCGGCAGTCCAGAAGCGAAACGTCGTGGACGGTGGCAATCAACTGCGCCCTCTGGTTCATCTCGTTGTTGAACATGGCGATGATTTCACGAGTAAGCTTGAAATGCAGACTATTGTCCAGTTCGTCGATGACCAGAATCCGCCCCTGCTCCAAGGCATCCAGCACATAGCTTGCGAGTGCGGCAATCTTCTTCGTGCCGGTGGAGTCGAAGAGGATGCTCGGCACCTGGATGCCCTTGTAGACGGAAACCAGATGCAATTTGTCCCTGAATGCCTCACCAAGGCGAATTGACGCCTCCTGCACGCAGTGCCTGTCAGATAGCCTCCGCATCGCATCGGAGTTGTATGCGGTCCCGAACTCGTCTTCATTCAGGTACTTGTAGTCATTGAGGAACAAATCGGCGTTTTTCACGAAATCGGCAATCATCCGACGCTTTTCAGGCGCGCCCTTCATCATCTCGACCGTCTTCTCCAGTGGGATGTTGTTCATGTCGATGACATCGATGCGGTTGGCGAATGCGGTAAGCAGCTGCTTGATTTCCCTCATTGTGGGAAAGCGGGACGTGTCAAGCACATGCATGAGAAGATTGCCCTTGGAGGACAGTTCCATCATCTCTGCCAGTTTGCTGTCCTCACTCTCATTCCTGTGTCCGATGCAGTCGCGGAGCAGCCAGACCTTTTCGCTGCGGTTTCCATACTTGTCCCGCAGGACTTCCGCAAAACGTTCATAGACGTATTCTGAAC